>JAAFHQ010000004.1 GCA_013298445.1 Chitinophagales bacterium
AATGCTTGAAAGAAAGTATACTATCTTGAAAATCAACCCAATCTATTTCAATTTCTTCATATAAAATCTTCTTCCTTACATATATCATTAGTAATTCTCTCCTTGACATCTGTCCTCTCCTTTTTCTTTTCCACCCCAATTCCTGCATCATTTGTTCATCGGTCATCAAAATTTTGGCAACAAAAATCTCTTTCGGGAATTCCAACTCTAATAAATTCGAAAAAACCACTTCAGTTTTATATTCTAATTCGCTGGTTCTTTTGACTTTTCTCATTTCAATCTTTAAATCTGAAAATTCTGACCTAAGCAGCTCATATACCTCTTGGATAACAGTTAATGGGAGTTCTTTTATAGCACTGTAAATCTTATCATTAGACAATATATTTTCCTCCTTAAAATTCAATTCTTTTTGCCAACTTTCCTTTATTTTTATTTTTGACTTAGTTGAATCTAAAAAGTATAGGTACAATATGTCAATTTGTTCTTGTAAATTATGACTGATAAATTTTTCAATAGTACTTTCTACTTTTACCCCTGTCCGAGTTGATGAAACTTGGAAAGCCACTCGATTTTCCGTGTCGATCAAATCTATTGCAGGGAAATTTTTTGATATTCTATTGGCGTTGACAAGATTAAGACCAAATATTTTATTTAGCAAAGGAATTAAAACATCTTCTGAGTGTATATTGATATCATATTCATTGTTTTTATTATGAATACCTACCTCAGCATTAAACCTTGCCAAGTACTCTGCAATTTTATCTAAATACTCTTTTCGTTTCATAGTATGAATTAAATAACTAGGTAACAAGTAACAAATCTAACCTGCACAGTAGGTTCTAAAAAATTGACAAGTAGTTTTTTAAACTAAAATTTAAGTGTAAAGATAAATAAAATTTTATGTTTTCAATCCAAACTCTCAGCATTTAAATTTATTGTTTCCCCGAATTTATGCTTTAGGTTGAGGAGTTAACAAACCGCTGATAGGTTGTGTTGATTACATTACCTGCCCTTTTGCTCAAAGGGCATCAATTGTCACGTGTTTTAGCTAGTGGATCAGGAGTGGAAATTTGCTTGGGCTAAAGCCCCATCAAGAAGAGCAATCTTGATCCACCAGCTAAAGCAGGTGGCAAAAGGTAATTTCAAATGCTCTTTGTATTTTTATCCTCAATCATTTCTATCACAACGCATAAGCATACACCCGATTATCAATGGTTGTGAGTATAATTTTTTGTGTTGGAAAAAAAGTGAAATTGTCTCCAGCAACTGGAGACCCTTTAAGTGCTTCTCCTTTGGCAGACAAACACCACACCTGATGTTCACTTGAAATGCTACAAATAATCCAGGAATTTCCCTTCTGTTCTGCTGCAGTAAGCCCGGTAATATTTCCTTCAAAAGATTTTTTAAACACCAATTGGAATACATCCTGGTTATAGGCGTGCAAAAACAACTGTGCTCCATTCGCCACCAAATAATCCTTTCGCCCATCCCCTATTATATCGACAAAACAAAGCCGAGTCGCACCAGCCAAACCAGCCGCAATCGCCAGCGAAAAAGACTCCCCTTTTTCAGTAAACACCTGCGCCTTACCTTGCCCATCCGCCACCACTATCCGTTGGCTCAGTTGGTCCCACTGCCACTGGGGAGGGCTAGTAAAAGGCCCATTAAGTGTTTGGACTGGAAAATGCGCCTGGGTGGTCCGATCCAATACGTGGAATTTCCCCTCTTCGGTCAGCGCAAGTAAATAATCCTCTGTAGCCGATTGAAAATAGCCCAAGGCTTGTTTAACCATTCCAATTTTTGGCCCAGGGTTCCAGCCACTTAGGGGTTGCCCATTCCTGTCCATTCCATAGATCCGCCCATCATCGCTGGAATAAAACAGAAACTGTTCGCGCCCGCCCACACACAGACCTGAGGTGGTAGCATTATTCAGTACCAAGGGAAAACCTGGTGCTTCCTGTCCATCAGGTTGTAAAGCGTGGATAGATTTTTCCGTGCTGAAATAAACCAGAGTCTGACCTAATTCGGGACGCATTACCGGCGTCAGGGAACCTACGAGTGAGGATTCCAGTTTTTTATCCCAGTGCACATTGCCTTCCAGGTCCAGTGCGAGCAGATGCTGTTCATCGGTTTCAAGCAGGCATTGGTTCCAAGCTTCGATGGCACATAATTGTTTGGCCTTTCCCTGGGGCAAATCCAGCTGCCATAGTTCAGTTGAAGTCTGGATATTGGATACCAGGTTGGGTGCATCCCTAAATGCCCAGTGCTTGTCACTTATTTCTCCTTCCCATTGCAAAGGGTAAGATAGGGGCAATTGTAGATCCAAAGTTTGATTGAGTTGGGCAATCAGGAACCCCAAATCACGATCGGCGCTCAAACGCATCCACATGCCGTTCGGGGGCTGACGCAACTGTTTGGTGATGGTATTGCCTACAATAACTGCATCGATCCAGCGCTCCAACAAGTTTGCGGAAGTGCCAATGACCAAATATCGCTCAAAAACGCAAAGAGTGGCCTGACGAATATTCAAAGCATTTAAACCTATATCTAGGACGGGTTGCAGGGTATAAGTTTGATAGTTTTGGGCAGCTAATGCTCCATAATTTCCGGCCATTTCCTTCATGGCATTTTGAGCCAAAGCATTCGTGGCAAAGGGCAAAATCAGGGCGGGTTGGCTGCTTTTTCCTCGACCAAAATGGAGCAAAAATGCGGATTCGGGTTTTAATTGGGCCAAAGCGCCATCGGTGCCAAAGTAAGGGACAAAACTGCGTGCCGATCCTGGAGCAATGGCTAGTACTCCGGCAAGGTCTTTTTCATTCACCACCGGTGGGCGTACAAATTGCAACCGGCCCTGGAGTTGCCCTGTCTGGCCCCCAAGGTCCAAACTAACATTGTTGCAATAGGCGGCCAAAGCATCCCCTTTCAGTCCGTAAAAATCGCTCAGGGCAGTATAGTTAAACTGCAACTGATTATCGGATAATGAGGTGATCCAGGTTGAGGGTTTTCCAGCTTTAAACGCCAATGCAGCATCCTCCACCAGCGCAGCCTCACGAGCTAAATATTTGACCTTTTTAATTTGGGTCAAAACCCATTTTTTGCCCTTGCTATCCTTGAAATGTTCGAACTGTACACCTCGCCATTGAGTTTGGGCAATCCATTTTAGGCCTTTGGTTTTGGAGATTTGAATTTTGGTCTGATCCGTGCTGATGTATAAAACCCCAGTTTGGTTTTTACTCAATGGCATCAGTGCCTTACTCCATTTAAGGCCAGGGAAGGGCAATTCGATGGTTGTTTTTTGAGCGGTGAAAACAGCCAAGGCATGGGTGGGCACCAGGGTTTCCAGGTTTTGCTGATGCTGGCAGGAAAGTAGAGAAATGACCAAAAACAGACTGAGAGTCCTAGGATAGAATCTTTGTAAAAACTGATATTGAAGTATCTTTACCACTCGATTAGACTTAAGCCACAATCTATGAGAAATATATTTTTACGCATTGGTAGCCTGATTGGCTTTTTAGCAGTAGCCTTGGGGGCTTTTGCCGCTCATGGTCTTCGGCCACACCTGAGCCCAAAACATTTTGAGACTTTTGAAACGGCAGTAAGGTATCAATTTTACCATGCAATCGCCATTTTGCTGGTGGCCGTTTTGAGCCACTTCGGGCGCAAGGGTTCACTGCGTTTAGCAGGTTGGGCCTTTACGGTTGGCGTGCTGCTGTTTTCTGGCTCCTTATATGCCTTGAGTACAAGAGACTTGCACCATCTTTCAGTTGGGTGGTTAGGGCCAATTACCCCTCTGGGAGGTTTGTGTTATTTGTTGGGTTGGGGGGCCTTGTTTTATTCGAGTTTTACGCATTATGACCGTTCCGGGAAAAGTGATGGAGCTGGGCAATAGCGTGCTGCATACTGAGACACAGTTTTTTGTTGAATCTCAGCTTGAGTCTTTGAGTGGCACTGCCCGAAAGTTTGGAACTTTCGGGCAGTGCGCTTCAGACCAGTGCTATACTGCACAAAAGTAGAATTCTAGCTGACTGCTTATTCTTCTTCTTTCTCCAGCAAATCCTGGTTTTTACGGCGGTTGCGCCACCATACAAAGGCCAAGCTACCCACCAAAACGTATGGGGTGGCCAACATGTAGAGGATACCTGCGTTAAGGCCCTTTCCAGCACTACCACCACCTTTTAGGTTGCTTTCCACAGCCATACGGCACATGGGACATTGCGCATCCACAGCAGGCGCAGCAAACAGGAATAAAGCTGCGAGGATCAATCCAATTTTGAAATATTTCATCGAGCGCATAGCGTCAATTTTTGTTCAAAATTAAGCAATTAATAATAAGGACTCAACATAAAATAACAGATTGGTCCAGTAATAGCCACATATAGCCACAAAGGGAAAACCCAGCGTGCCATTTTGCGGTGCCGATCAATCTGATTGGTGTAAGCCCGAATAAAAGTAAACAGAATGAAAGGGAAAATTCCCGCTGCCAGCGCAATGTGGCTGAGCAGCAAAACCAGATAAAAGGGACGAATTCCAGCTACAGCGGCCTTTTCTACCTCGTCCAAAACACCATCATGGTTGCCATCACCAAACAGGGTTTCCGGGGTAGTGAAATGGTAAGCCACATAGGACAATAAAAATAGCACCGACAACACAATCGCCACATAAATAGCATTGCGGTGCTGCTGCACTTTTTTCTGCTTGATGTAAAAAAACGCAATCAACAAAACAACCGCTGTTAAGGCATTCAAGGTCGCATGAAATGGTGGCAAAAAGCCCAAATCCACTCCTTCTGGCATGGTGATTTTCACCCTTCGCATCATCCCAACCAGGCCCAACACCGCCACCGTGATGATCCAGGCGGCTACGTTCAACTTCTTTTCCAATTGCAGATTTGCTTCCATCCTATTTTTCTTTTTCGCGGTTCAAATAAGGGTCGTTCTTCCTATCTCGGTGCATGAGTACGGTAACGTGTTCGGTCAGGCGGCGCAGTTCATTGCCATCTCGGTAATTGTAGTAGCGACGAATGGTACCCGCAGTATCAATGATTGCAGCCATGCCCGATTTAGGGAAGGAATAGGCTTGAATCAGTTCAGGTGAACTGCTGGTGATTAAAACCTGTTCAGGGTCAGCAAGTTTGTTTTTCCGCAAAAAGGCACCTACTTTACCTGAATCCTGCACGGTGGTATGCAGTAAAAAAAGCACATCCCAACGATCGTCGAACTGGGTATGCAGACTACCCAGGGCAAAAAGCAAATCCTTATCCTGCTCCAGCTCCTGAGCATCCAGCTCTTTGGCAATGATCACATTGTTTTGTAAATCTGCGCTCGACAAGCTATCACTGTTCAACAATTTTGGCAGGAAAAACTTCGGTAATTTGCCGTAGTCTTTTAGTTCGGCGCGCATTTCGACCTGGTAGCGCTCTCCTTTTTTGAGGTAGTACCAACTTAGCGCAGGCATTACCAACAACATCAAGAACAGTGCCGTGGTTTGTAGCCATTTTTTCATTCCGTTAGGTTTTCTTTTTAGGGGCGATGAAAAAATTGGTATTCATTTTGCCCCACTACTTATGCTAGCAAAACAACCAAAATTGGTAAATGTTTTTTAGCAATGAGTCATACTTTGATCAAATAAAAAAGAGTACTAAACGGACTAAAACACAAAAGGCGGGTTGTAGCCCGCCTTTTGAATTTATGTCGAAAAGGATTAACCTTTCCAGTCCATTTGATAGGTATCAGGAGACAGCAAGCTGCCTTCCTGTGCTGGAGTGATCGGCTGCGCATTGCGTTTTTGGACGTCTTCGCGGCGATTTTTCCAGGCATTTCCTTCCTGAAAAAAGGCGATAATAGCCCAAACCAACAGCAAAGTTGGCAACAATACACTCATGGCCAAGCCTTTTACTTCGTACTTCATGTGCATAAATTCATACACGATAAAATAGGCTTTGTATAAGGAGAATGCAGTGATGAGCAAGCCGCAAATAGCCAGTACAATCACATTGCCATGAACCCCCTTAAAAATGTGGCCTTTGCCAAAGAGAGAGATAACTACCTCAATTAGCGTGACTACCGCCAGAAGGATCAAACCTTTGACTACGTTTTTTTTACTTTGTTCGTAAGATACGTGTGACATCTATAGAGCATTAAATAGGTTCAACCATTGGATGTTAAAGCAGGTAAAATACCAGGAACACGAAGACCCATACTAAGTCTACAAAGTGCCAGTACAACCCAATTTTTTCGACCATTTCATACCCGTTCTTCCGCGCAGCATATACCCCACTGGCAACATTGAGCGCAATGATCACTAGGAATACTACCCCCGAAAATACGTGGAAGCCGTGAAAACCTGTGATGAAGAAGAATAACGCACCGAAGGCTCTGGGGCCGAATTGTTCAGTTTGGGTTTGGCCTTTCAGTGGCCCATCCGCATAAACGTATTTGCGGTGGATGAAACCTTGGTCATCCATCATGTATCCAGCCTGATCGCCAGGTTTGTATTCATGCGCTGCTCCATGCCCAGCTTCATGACTTTCGCCGTGTCCTGCTTCTGCCGCATGGCGGTGAATCAGGTAACTTTCACCATGGCGGAAGGTTTCAGCACTTTTTTTGCCTTCATGATCGAGATAGTACCCATCGGCAGTATGGGTGCCAAAGGTATTGCGGGTCAAAGACATGTTTTCCCCACCGATCAGGTTGGTCCACTCCCAAGCTTGACAGCCCAAGAAGCCCAGACCACCAAAAATGGTCAGGATCATCCAGATCAATACCCCGTTTTTGTTTTCGCGGTGACCTTCCTGTACGGCACGAACCATCGTCACCGAGCTGATGATCAGCAAAAAGGACATAAAGGTTACGAAGATCAATGGCGCTTTACCCAAAGTAGCGGAAATGCCGAAGGGGTCTGTAGCAAACACAAAGTCTGGTACAGGCCAGGTTGGACTGCTGAAACGCAGTGCACCATAAGTAATCAAAAAGCCGGCAAAAGTAAAGGCATCCGATAAAAGGAAGTACCACATCATCAGTTTGCCATAGCTGGCCTTGAATGGAGATTGTGCTCCAGACCAGGCGTCGCCATCGTGATCATGTTCATGAACGTGGTGTTCAAGTGCGGTATCTGTAGTCGCCATTAGATAGCTTTTTTTCCACGACTAAAGTCATGGGTTGTTGTTGTATTATGGCCTCCCAAGGCTAAAGCCTTGGGGTGGCTTACATTTGCGTCATTAAAAAGAAAAAGATGTAAACCCAGAGCAAATCTACAAAATGCCAGTAAATCATGCTCAGTTCAAAGCGGTGTTTTCGTTTGGGCGTTACTTTTAAGCCCAGGGAAAATGCGTGCAGGGCAGCCAATAGCAGGATGGCCAAGCCTCCGACTACGTGCGCGGCATGCACATACGAAAACACATATACAAAAGATCCCGAAGGGTTGGTGGTTAGTTCTACGCCTATTGCGGAGAGTGCCAACCAGCCTTGGTATTGGGTATACAAAAAAGAGCAACCCAGCACTAGGCTTGCTACCAAACCATATTGGTACACTTTTTCATTTCCTTTCAAAAAGGCACGATACGATACATGCAAAGCAAAACTACTCAACAGGATCAATACAGTGCTTAATGTAAACACCTGGGGCAGGCTGAATTCCAGCCAATTCCCAGCAGCTTGACGCACCATAAAGGCACTCGTCCAGGCTGCGAACATCATCATAATACTCGCACAAGCAACCAGCAAGGCGAAAGTCTGAGGATGTATTTTATTCCGACCGTAAGCATTAGGGAAGCTTCCTTCCATGGTTTTCCAGATTAAAGTTGATCCAGTAATAACACAAGCAAAACAAGCGGAATGTACACAAAAGAAAAGAACATCAAGTGCAATGCCGATTTGCGATCATTGTTCCGGTACAAACGCCAGCCCAAATAAGCAAAAAAGACGCTCGATACTACAATACAAGTAGTCGAAATCCAACCAGCAACACCCAGACTCATGGGCAAGAAACCTACCGGAATGAGCACCAGTGCGTACAAAAAGGATTGTAAAGCGGTGTATTGCTCTTTTTGTCCTTCAGGGCCTGGTAACAATTTGTAACCCGCCTGTTCGTAATCCTCCCGTCCCAACCAGGCAATCGACCAAAAATGGGGAAACTGCCAGAAAAACTGGATGGTAAATAAAGTCAATCCCAGGGCAGAAATATACCCTTCCGCAGCAACAGCACCAATCAAGGTTGGCAAAGCTCCTGGAACCGCACCCACTACTACAGCAATGGGGGAAATTCTTTTCAGCGGGGTGTATAAAAAAGCATAGGAAACCAGTGCAAGGGTACCAAAAAAGGCTGTCCAGGGATTAAATAAAGCCAGGGCAGTAATCCCAACCATGCTCATTAATCCGGCCCAAAGCACTGCATCTGCAACTTTCATCCGGCCAGTTACCAGTGGGCGATTGGCCGTTCTTTTCATCAAGCGGTCAAAGTCCTTTTCCAGTACCTGATTGAGGGTGTTCGCTGCAGCTGTAACCAAAAAACCACCTATCGCAAGGATCACAATACTCAGTCCCGATACGGGTCCAGGTACTGCAATCAGGTACGCCATCACCGAAGAGAACACCACGGTGAGGGTCAATCGCAATTTTACCAGTAATTTGAAGTCTTCCAGCTTTTGCCAAAAAGCCCCCAAAGGTTTCAGTACTGCTGTTTTTACCTCCACTGTAATCGAGAAGTGTTGGAGAAGAGGGTTAATTTATTTAATCCTCTTCTCCTATTGAAAATGATCTATTCTTACCTCAAACAGCCTGCGCTGTTGTCCGATGCTACACCATCAATGATCACCAGCTGTCTCTCCTTCTTCCATCGGCGTAATCTGGGAGATGAACTCTTTTCCATCTTTGCCGTAGTCGTAAGGCCAACGGTGTACCGTAGGTATCTTGCCTGCCCAGTTACCGTGCCCAGGGTTAATCGCAGTAGTCCACTCCAGAGTAGAAGCACCCCATGGGTTTTGCGTGGTCATCTTTTTGCCCTTCCAGATGCTGTAGAAAAAGTTCACTACAAACAAAACCTGGAAAGCAAACGTAGCAATGGCGGCAACAGTAATAAACTTGTTCAGGTCATCAAAGTGCGAGAATGAAGCAAAGGTGTCGAAACGATAGTAACGACGTGGCACCCCAGCCATACCAATGTAGTGCATCGGCCAGAAAATGGCATAAGCACCAATCATGGTACCCCAGAAGTGGATTTTACCCAGTGTTTCATTCATAAAACGGCCATACATCTTGGGGAACCAGTTGTAGATCCCCGCAAACATCCCGAAGAATGCAGCAACCCCCATTACAATGTGGAAGTGCGCAACTACGAAATAGGTATCGTGCTGTTGGATGTCAATGGCAGAGTTACCCAGGAAGATACCGGTCAAACCACCAGAGATGAACATCGATACGAAGCCAATCGCAAACATACTTGCCGCTGTGAAGCGGATATTACCACCATAAAGGGTTGAAATCCAGTTGAACACCTTCACCGCCGAAGGAACGGCAATGATCAGGGTAAACACCACAAAGAAGTTGGAGATAAATGGGTTAACCCCAGACATAAACATGTGGTGAGCCCAAACGATGAAGGACAAGAATGCAATGGCCAAAATCGAATAAACCATCGCTTTATAACCAAAGATTGGTTTGCGAGAATGTACAGAAAGTACTTCTGATACCAAGCCCATCGCTGGCAAAATGATGATGTATACTTCCGGGTGACCCAGGAACCAGAACAAGTGTTGGTACAAAATTGGGCTACCACCTACGTGATCCAGCGCTTGACCGCCAACAAAAATTTCGCTCAGGTAAAAGCTAGTTCCCATACCACGGTCGAACATCAGCAACAAGAAACCAGAAACCAATACAGGGAAAGACAAAAGACCGATGATTGCTGTCACGAAGAAAGCCCAAATGGTCAATGGCATCCGCCACATGGTCATACCTTTGGTACGCAGGTTAAGCACAGTAGTGATGTAGTTGATACCTCCCAGCAGTACGGATACTACAAAGAAAACCAAGCTCAACAACCATAGGGTCATACCTGCACCAGAGCCCGAAGAGGCTTGTGGCAATGCACTCAAAGGTGGATAAGCGGTCCATCCCCCAGAGAATGGTCCTGTGCTCACAAACAGCGAGAACATCATGATCATGCCCGACATAAAGAAGAACCAATAGGAGAGCATGTTCAGGAAGGGCGAGGCCATATCTCGGGCACCCAACTGTAAAGGAATGAGTAAGTTACTAAAGGTACCGCTCAAACCAGCAGTCAATACAAAAAACACCAGGATGGTTCCGTGCATGGTCACCAACGCATAATAAAAATCTTGCGAAAGGGTACCCATTCCGGTATCCGCGTTGATGATGATCCATTTGCCCAGAAGGGGTTTCAACCAGGCCATACTCTCTTCAGGAAAGCCCAATTGTAAACGGAAAATCAAAGACATGCCCGCACCAATCAAGGCCCAAATCATCCCCGTAATGAGGAATTGTTTGGCAATGATTTTGTGGTCCATGCTAAACACATAAGTATTGATGAAGTTGGACTGATAACGGTCGCCCTCATGATGCTCATGGAAATGATCATCATAACCCAGCTTTTCAATCAGCTCTTCTTCTTGCGTCATTGGATGGTTTGCTACGTGAGCCATCTGCTGAATGTTTTAAATACGTTTACAATGCTAAATTTTGGATTGAGCCATTCCATAACAACTCAATTGAACCCACTTGGTTCAATTCAACATTTATATTATTGCGCCACAATACGGAATTCCGTACGGCGGTTCTTGGCGCGATTTTCATCACTGTCGTTTGCGACTACAGGTTGAGCTTCACCAAAACCTTTAGCAGACAAACGACTGACATTAATGCCTTTGCTTTGCAGGTATTTCAACACTGCATCTGCACGTTTTTGCGACAAGGTCAGGTTTTGGGCATCTTCCCCGGTATCGTCCGTATGGCCAGCCAATTGTACTTTCAGGCTAGACTTCTCTTTCATGGCTGCGGCCAGGTTGTCCAATTCGTAACGAGATACCCCAGTCAGTTTGTCTGAGCCAGTTGCAAAGGTTACATAACTGAATTGTACCGTTTTTTTCCCAGTAATCAAAGCAGTATCCAAGGCTTCAGCAAACTCTTCTTTACGTGCTTCAATTTCTGAAGAGAACAATTTATCCTTGTTTGGGTCTTCATCCTTAAAGCGGATATTGCTCAGGTAGTATGATTTTTGCTGCATAGCCCACATTTCATAGGCTTCTGGCTCTACAATCCTTACCGTTTTGCGCATCGCAAAGTGGCTGTTGCCACACAATTCGGCACATGCCAATTCGTAGTCAAACACCTCCCATTTTGGTTTGGAGTTTGGATCTTTTGGGTCGGATGGCACCTGGTATTCAGGGTAATTGCGCAATTGCTCGCGGAATTCCTCGTTGGTTTTTTGCGGCTCAAATACAAAGTAGGTAGGAATACCAGGAATGGCGTCCATTTTTACCCGGAAATGAGGCAGGTAAAAGTTGTGCAAGACGTCCTTGGAAGTGATCCGCACCCGAATCTTTTTGCCTTTTGGCAAAACCAACTCATCGGCGTGGAAGTCGTCTACGTTCCGCTCATCGGTCCAATCCTGGCCCAATGGGTTTGCACCTGTAATGAGTTTGTAGTTTTTAGGCCCCAAAACCCCATCTGGCCCAGGATAACGCAAGGCCCAACCAAATTGGAAACCCGTTGCTTCAATTTCCATATAGTCTTCACCTGGCTGGATGTCGGCCATAATTTCATTCCAGGCATCCAAACCACGGATTACCAGGAATGCCATAACTACGGCTGGGATCGCAGTCCAGATCATTTCCAACTTGTTGTCGTGGGCAATGAACTTGGATTTTCCATTCCGCTTGCCTGAGTATTTCCAAGCGTAATAAAAAAGCAGGATATGAGTAATCACAAATACAATCCCGCAGATCACCAGGGTTATACTAAACATGGCGTCAATTTTGCCCCCGTGAGCAGATGCCGCCTGCATCGGACCAAAACCCAGGTAATAGTTTTTGTACGCTGAGCCAGTGTAGGCTGTAAGCACCAAAAAAGCGATCATAAAAATGACCATGTAGAGCCCTTGCCTCCCATTGACAATCTCCTGCATTTCTTCCTCACCCCGAATTTTGGCAGCCAATTCGGTTACCTTGCCAATTTGAATGGCAATCACAACGATCAGGATGAGACTTAAGAATACGAGCAAAGCAGTCATTATTCTCTAAATTTTAATCGAATTCAAATTTACAACCAAAGATTCAATGATGTGTTCCACCATTGCGACGCTTTTCATTTGTTTAGACTTCGTCTAAATTAATGATGTGCATCATGGGCACCATGTCCATCTTCTGGATAAGGCCAAACCGAGTGGTGCATGGTTTCGTCCAGGTATGGATCGTTCGAAGGCACCAGCGCGGCTTTTTCCAATTGTTTAAAAACAAAGTAGACAAAACCAGCCAAAAAGCCCAGAAAAATACCCAGTTCCAACAACCCTGGCATGGTAAAACCAGCGGCAAAACTTACAAATTTATGTCCGGCTTCAGCCGCCTCAGCGCCATGTCCACCAGCGTGTTCAGCCGCAGCTTCGAGTGCAGTCAAACGGGTACCAGGTTTGATCATCAGGAAGAAATCCAGCCAGTGACCAAATAGGGTCAGGATAGCCGCGATGGCCATGGTACCGTATTTGCGTTTGTTGTCATTGCGCAACAAGATGAAGAATGGCAGTACAAAATTGATGATCAGGTTGCCAAAGAACAATGGGCGGTAGTTGTCCAAACGGTGGCGGAAATAAATGGTTTCTTCACCAACGTTGGCATACCAAATCAACATGTATTGCGAAAACCACATGTAAGTCCAGAAAATGGTGATGGCAAACAGGAATTTGCCAAGGTCATGCAAGTGGTTATCCGTAACGTTTTCGAAATACCCACGGCCTTTCAGGTAAATCATCATCAGAATGGTAACAGCCATTGCAGAGATGAACCAACTTGCACCGCTGTACCAGGCAAATAGCGTAGAATACCAGTGTGCATCTACAGACATCACCCACTGCCAAATCACGGCTGCACTCGTGAAGCCAAAAATGGGTAGGAAGATCGCTGCGTAAATGCGCATCTTACGGTGGTGCCAGTAATTGTCGGCAACTCCTTGGCCATCTGCGTCTTCTGCGACCGACAATTGGCGGTTTTTAAAGGCAAAATAGTACCAGGTGCCTACAATAATCAGGGTACCGAAAGTATACCACACCGGATTAAGAAATCCTGATTTTCCTTTGAGGATTGGATCGGCAGCTACAGCATGTGGATCCGCCCAGTGGTACAGGTGGTGCCAATGTCCCCACATCCCAATGATGATGGGAATGAACAGGAGTATACCTGGCAACAAAAACAGGGAAAATGCCTCCCAAACTCGTTTCATCCCGGTATGCCACCCTGCCCAGGCAGTGGTGAAAGCAGCCAGAATGAACATGGAAATACCAGCAATGCCGGTAAAAAATACCGTATTGTGGAGATAATTAGACCAGAAGCGTACGTGCATGGGTTCGGAGTCCACAAAGTAGGACAACACCAGACACAACACACCGAGTATCATAAACCCGAGCAGGAAAGTCTTTTGCTTGGCTTCGAAGGTGAATTGGTTCATTGCTCGTCGGTTATTTATTTTTCTTCAAAAGAAGGTTAATCAAATTACTTGCTGCTCTTGGATTTGCTGCCGCCGCCATTCGCTGGAACAGGGGGAGGAGGAGGAGGTGCCAAAGCCAATTTTTTCACTTGAGCCGCAGGAATAGCAAAGCTGGGATTCAGCGTATTCGCATTAGCACTATAGGCCAAACCCTTTGCAGTTGCTTGCATAGAGCGGATGTGGTGAATCACTTGCCATCTTTCCTCAAAGCTCAATTTTTCAGCATAACCACCCATTACGTTTTTGCCGTACATGATGGCATGGTAAAAACGGCCATTGGTGGAAATGTAGAAAGTATCCAGCATAAAGTTGGCTGGAGCAGCGGGGTAAACACCGCCGAGGTCACCCTTGGCAGGGTTGGCATCGCGTACCAGATAACCAGCACCATCTCCTTTTTCACCATGGCAAATGCCACAATAAATATCGTAGAGTTCTTTGCCTTTGGCCAAACCCGCTTCAGTAATCGGGAAGGGGTTGCCGACAATGTCTTTGCTCGCGCGAATCCGCTCTTCTTCGGTATTGCCATAGTGGTAAGGCACTTTGCCATTCACGGGCACCGCGATGGCATTGAGTTGATTACCACCTCTGAGGATGTTCATGATGGAATCATAAGCATCCGGGCTCGCGAAGCTGAGTCCTGCATAGCCACGAGGAATAGTCCCCTCGGCAGGATTCAATGGGCGTGACAAAAATTTGCGGTTGATCACACTTGCACTATCCCAGTTGTTGCGTGAATAGTTGGCATAAGACTGGTATTCAAATCCTACTGAGTGTGCCATATCCGGCATGTATTCCTTGCCAGCATAATTGCCTCCTGCTGGTGTGCAGGAGTAGAGCAGGCTGACTGCGGCTACCGAATAAAGAATATATTTTAAGTTTTTCATCATTGCTCGATTTTCCTTGGTTCAAACATTGACCGGCTGTCCGGATTTAAAGGTGCTTTTGATCAATTTCTTCCGCACCAGATGTTTCCAAAAAGGCCTTGAACTTGGCTTTTTCGTCATCAGATACATCTGTTACATCAAAGGCCAGACAGAATTTATCGTCGGTAATGCGATCGTGCAGTGTAGGATTGAGGATACCAGGGCCCATACCACAGATGGTGTAAAAAGTAACCACCATACCAATACTGGCGAAAAGTACCGTCAACTCAAAGGTGACCGGAATGAACGCAGGAACCGACCAGTAAGGTTTACCACCAAAAATGATGGGCCAATCGCTGGTAAATACCCAGGTCATGCCCAGGAATGCGGTTAAAGTTCCGATCAAACCGTATACAAAACCAGCCTGGTGAATACGGCTTTCCGTAAAACCCATTGCGTCTTCCATCCCGTGAACAGGGAATGGGGTAAACACATCGTAAATGTCCAGGTGTGCAGCACGAGCTTGGGTGACTGCACTAAGAATCTTGGTCTCGTCATCGTACAGACCGAAGAGTACATCTTTATTTGGAGATCTTGTCATTGCACTTCGTTTTTGCTGTCTCGAAATTTAGATTAGTGCGCGTCGCCGCCGTTTGCATTCACTGACTCATGCTTGTGGCCATGCTTCAGTGCATTTTTCATCCCTACATATTGGTCGCCAGCATTTTTCAAGATACTCTTGATTTCGGCAATGGCTACAACCGGTGCAATGCGGGTGAAAATCATGAAACAGGTAGAGAACAAGCCCAAGGTACCAATGAAGAGACCAACCTCTACCCAGGTAGCTGAATAATAGCTCCAAGAAGAAGGTAAATAGTCACGCGCCAAAGTAGAGGCAATAATCACGAAACGCTCGAACCACATCCCGATGTTGATGAAAATGGACATTGCAAAGGTCACCGTGATGTTTTTGCGCAGGTTTTTGCTCCAGAAAATCTGTGGAGAAATTACGTTGCAGGCCATCATCCCGATGTAAGACCAGAAGTAAGGTCCCATCAAACGGTTGTAGAAAGCAAATTGCTCGTAGATGTATCCAGAATACCAGGAGATGAACAACTCGGTGAGGTAGGCTACCCCAACGATGCTACCTGTTGCCAGGATCACCTTGTTCATACTATCGATATGCTCTAACGTGATGTAATCTTGTAGGTGCAATACTTTACGCGTGATGATCATCAGGGTTTGCACCATGGCAAAACCGGAAAAGATCGCACCCGCCACAAAGTAAGGAGGGAAGATGGTGGTGTGCCAACCAGGGATCACCGAAGTAGCAAAGTCAAAGGATACGATGGTGTGCACCGAAAGTACCAGCGGTGTGGACAAACCCGCCAGAATCAGTGACAAACTTTCCCAACGTTGCCAGTGCTTGGCAGAACCCGTCCAGCCAAAGGCCAGGAAGTTGTACATTTTGCGACGGAAACCGGAAGCACGGTCGCGTACCGTTGCAAAGTCAGGCACCAAACCGGTGTACCAGAACAGCAAAGAAACCGTGAAATAGGTAGAGATCGCAAATACGTCCCAAAGCAGCGGAGAGTTGAAGTTGACCCAAAGTGGTCCGCGAGTGTTGGGATAAGGGAAGATGAAAAAGCCCAGCCAAAGACGGCCCATGTGAATGAGCGGGAACTGACCGGCGCAAATTACGGCGAAGATAGTCATCGCTTCTGCTGCGCGGTTTACCCCTGTCCGCCATTTCTGACGGAACAGCAACAAGATGGCAGAAATCAAAGTACCCGCGTGACCGATACCGACCCACCAAACGAAGTTGGTAATGTCCCAACCCCAGTTGATCGTCCGGTTCAGGTTCCAGGAACCGATACCGACCCAAATGGTCCAGGTTACACAAAATACATAAACTGCGAGACCCGTTACGGCAAGAATGAAGGCAATCATCCAGGCAACGGAGGGCGTACGCTCAGTAGGCCCACAGATGTCCTCCGTGATTTGGTGGTACGTTTTTGCACCTGTAATCAGGGGTTCCCGTATTGGAGAAATGTGTCCACTCATGATTTTATAGTTAATCCCACGGCTAACCGTGGTTATAAAAGTCCTAGGTTAATAATGTAGGTTTATACAGCTTCGTTGCGGTTGACAACCTTTGCCTGGTAGTTTACCGAAGATTGTACGTTGATTTCCTCGAGTGCGAGGTAGTTCAACGGATGCTCCATCCGCTTGCTTACTTCGGCAGTTTTGTCGTTGCGGTCACCGAATACGATGGCACCAGTAGGACAAGCCGTTTGGCAGGCAGTTTTAACATCATTTTCCTTCAGTTTGCGGCCTTCACGCTTCGCAGTCAGTTTACCTTCCTGGATGCGTTGTACGCAGAAACTACATTTTTCGATTACCCCACGAGAGCGTACCGTTACGTCTGGGTTCAAGACCATGCGCATCAGGTTGTCAGCGGTGTAAGGCAGTTCTTCACCGTTGATGTGGTTCTCGTTGATTGGGAAAATATCGGCAGTGGTATAATCCAGCCAGTTGAAGCGACGTACTTTATAAGGACAGTTGTTGGCGCAATAACGGGTACCAATACAACGGTTGTAAGACATTTGGTTCAAACCTTCAGAACTGTGGTTGGTCGCGTTTACTGGACAAACGTTTTCACAAGGAGCGTTGTCGCAGTGTTGGCACATCATTGGTTGATAAACCACGTTTGGTGTTTCGTAGTCGCCAAAGAAGTAACGGTCGATGCGCAACCAGCTCATTTCGTGGTGGCGGGATACTTCAAACTTACCTACAACGGGTACGTTGTTTTCCGCTACACAAGCTACTTGGCAGGCACCACAACCGATACAGGCACTCAGGTCAACGTGCATTGCCCACCATTGTGACTGGCTGTAGCGATCGGCTACAAATTTGTCAAATGGATAGAGGGTTTGATCGTTGAGGTGTTGAGCCTCTGCACGTTTCTCTTTGATTTTTTCAGCCAGTTCTGGCAACTCTTTGATGTTGCTTTTGTAGATGATCGAACGATCCACAATACCACCCTGGTAACCAGCACCAAGGGTCATGGAAGTGTGTTCATCCAGGTTCAGGTCTTTACCGTCGCTGGCTTTGATCTGTTTGCCATCTTTATCTTTGCCAGTCATACCCATACCGTGGTGGTATTGTACACAAGCAAAGTCTTTGTCTTTTCCGACTGATTCAGATACTTTGGCGCTTACCGCGTAGTACTGAGTATTTCCGTCTGCATCGATGCTCATCATTGGATAAACATTGACACCTACCTTATCTCCAATGGCACGGCCCTGGTAACCAGTGCATTCGCGTCCATAACCGATGGCCAAACCAACGGTGTCCCACATTTGACCGAATTGGCGAACAGCAGTCGTGGTTACTTTTTGTCCTTTGGCTTCAACTTCAACAAAATCGGCAGAACCGTACATTTCGCGTTGGTTGAGGTCATTCAGTGCCTTGAAGCGGATGCCACCTTCGTATTTGAGCGGGACAGCTAGGTTGTTGCCCCATACAGTACGGGCAACTGGATCGGGCATTTCCTGCAACCAAGGGTTGTTGGCGTATTTGCCATCACCCAGGTTAACTGTTTCGAAGAAGGAAAGTTCCAAACCATCAGCAGCAGGTTTGCGCACTTTGGCAGCAGCAGCAGCTACATCACCGCCAAAACCGAACTCAGGAATTACTGCAGAAGGTACCTCAAAGATACCATCGTGTAAAGTGCTATCCCAAAAGCTTTGGAAGGTCGCGAAGCGGCTTTGTTTGGTGAAGACGTTTGCTTCCCAGAAAGCCACCAGGTAATCGTACATCGGCTGCTCGGAATCCTTGTTCAACTTGTCGCTTTTCGCCCAAGTCAACAAAGTTTCTTCAACCTGACGGGTTTTGAACAGAGGAGAAATCGTAGGTTGGATCAAGCTGTAGTGGCCTTGTTTCGGTTCCGCATCACCCCAGCTTTCGAGGTAGTGATTGGTAGGCACTACATAATCACAAAGCAGCACGGTTTCGTTGGGTGCAATGGCAAAGGAAACTTTCAATTTCACTTTGGCAATGGCATCACTGAATTTATCGCTGTTGGGCAGGTCGTAAGCAGGGTTAACTCCGTCGAAGAAGAAAACTGCGTCTACCTGGCCAGCGGCCATGTCTCTAACCAGCTTTTGAACATTTTTGTCCTGACCCTGGCGTTGGTTGGAAGCATTGGCAAAAGTGATGGTGTTGCCATAGGAATCCAACATTGCGTTGATGGAGTTCACCAGGATTTGTTCGCCAGTGTTGTTGGAACCGGAAACAACCAGGGCTTTGCCTTTGGAAGCAACCAAATCCTTTGCAACAGCTTTAAACTTTGCTGCCGTTTCAGCAGGTAGCGAAGGTCCAGAAACTTTGGCTCCACCAGTCAACGCAGCAACTTCGTTGTGCAATGCAACAACGGCAGCTCCTTGATGAGAAGGTTTTACCAAAATCCGGTTATCGGCATTGGAGCCGGTCAAACTCAAGTGCGCTTCCACTTGGTAGTGGCGCGACATCTTGGTTTGTTTTACGTCGGTGATTTTGCGGTTTTGAATGTATTGGGTTGCAAATTCAACTGGAGAAACCCAGCTGCCCAAAAAGTCGCACTCAAAACCAACAATAACTTCAGCTTTATCGAAGCTGTAAGCAGGTACTACCGCCTGACCAAAGCACTGCTCGTTGGCTTGCAACAAAGCAGAGCTGGAGGATGGGTCGTAGATGACTACTTCTGTATTGGTGTAGGCTGCCTGAAAATCGGCGATCGCCTGCTTGGTCATTGGGCTCAAAATGGTGGGAGCCACGATGCGAATGCGGCTACCACTGTTCAGTTTGGCTGCAATCTCCCGGTCGATCTCCAACAGAGATGGGCCTTTGCCAAATCTGGCGTCCGCCCGATCTAACTTACCACCTTTTACGCGGTAAGGGCCGTCGAAACGGTTGGAATCGTACAAACTCAACACACTGGCCTGAGCCCGTGCGCTGGTGCCACCCTTGGTAACACTGGAAAGGCTATTGCCTTCAACTTTGATGGGGCGGCCTTCACGGGTCTTCACCAAAATTGCGCAATAGTCACCTCCGTTTACAAAAGAAGAGGCATAATATGTAGCTACCCCAGGTACAATTTCGTCAGGTTTGACGACGTAGGGGATCGCTTTTTTGATTGGAATATCACAGCTAGCAGCAATGGTTGCTGCACCAAGGCCAAAACCGAGGTACTTGAGGAAGTCGCGGCGATTGGCATTCAGGTCCATTGTTTTTTCGTCAGCCAATTGCTCAGATAATGGCCGCTCGTAAAACTCCTGATTGGTGATCTCGTTGTAAATCGGATCGTTGGCAATTTGATCTGTACCGATCCAGATTTCTTTATTTTGGTTTTTCATCTGAGTTGAGATGCGTCTGGTTATCCGAAGACCCGCTAGGCGGGTTATATCGCATATGCCTCCGTCTAGGCTTTTCCCGGTCTAACCCACGAATAAATTCGTGGGGTGGAGCGGGGTTATACCCTCCCACGGATAAATCCGTGGGGTGGGTCTAGCCCATGACTTTAGTCGTGGGTTAATAATGGCATTTTTGGCATTCCAAACCGCCAATGTCTTCAACGGTTACTTTTTTCCGCTTACCTTCCTGAAGCTCCTTGTGGAATTTCTCATAGTAGCTGTTGTAGTACCCGTTGTCGGCAAACTTGACCTCCGTTTGGCGGTGGCAGTTGATACACCAGCCCATCGACAGAGGCGCATGTTGCTGCAACACATCCATTTCTTCCACTTTACCGTGGCAAGTTTGGCAGACTACCTTACCTACTGATACGTGTTGAGCGTGGTTGAAATAAACGTGGTCTGGCAAGTTGTGGATGCGCACCCACTCAATTGGACCCTGGATTTTTTTATCGCCGGTTTTGGCATCAGTCAATGCCTCTTTGATGGCATCCCATTGCAAACCACCCTCTTTCACGGCTGCATCAGGAGATTTACCAGCCTGAATTGCATTGTCTTCAATCCATGCGGTAAAGGTACTCTTGATGTCGTCCTCGGAGAGGTTCTCGTAATTCTCGATGTATTTGTCTGCTTTGGGGTCATAACCGACCGAAGCAAAAATTTTGGTCAATTCCGCAGTACCATACTTGGAACCAACTTTGATGGCACGGTGGCAATTCATACAGGTGTTGCCTGCAGGAATAGAGGAGTGTTTGCTCCGGCGTGCACTATCGTGGCAATAGTTACAATCAATTTTGTGTACACCAGCGTGAGTAGTGTGCGAGAATTTGATCGGCTGGTCGGGTTGATACCCTTGCTGACGGCCCAACGAAATCGCTTGGTTCACCGTAGTATAACCACCCAATACAACTGCTGCGAACAGTGCAAAAGCAATGACACTTTTGCTGAGCAGAATTTGTTTCAGGCTTTGGCGTTGAGCAGCCTGGCCTTCTTTCACTGCCAACATGTACTTGAGGTTGGACAGGATGCGCGCAAGAACAACCGCAAAAACACCCAGGATACCTGCAAGCAAAATGAACAAGGTAGTGTTGCTCTTAGGCTTCGTTGTTCCGCCGGCAACACCTCCTGCAGCAGCGGCAGCAGCAGCTGGGTCACAAGAGCCATCGTACATGCACTGGATATAGGCCAGGATGTTTTCTATGTCCTGATCACTCAAACCGTTGAAACTGTTCATCACGGTTGGTTGCCATTTGGCCCACAGTTCTTTGCCCCGTGGATGGCTGTTGATCATGGATTGAGAATTGCGGACCCATTTGTACAAATCGGTGCGTGGGTAAGCTGCCCAACGCTCTTCTACACCGCCCAGAGCAGGACCAGTAAGGTCGCTCTTCATGTTTTTGTTGTGACAAGAGGCACAATTGTTCTGGAAAAGGGTTTTCCCCGCCTTGTCATCGCCCTTTGCCACACCCTGGCCGTACATTGCCATGGTACTGAACAATAGAGATGCAATGAGCAGTACTCGGCTAGTCAGAGACTTAAATATCATCGTACTTGCGTTTTATAACCTAGTATAACAAGATTGTATAAACTGTCATTTTTCAGTCAGCGCAAAGATATAATTAGCTATATCTTTTTAACAAACTTTTAAGGAAAGACGTAGTTATTTAGATTATCTCTAAATAAATATAAGCTTGCCTTATTTATACCGATACTTCAGCCTTGATAGCCGGGTATGGGTCGTAGTCGCTGAGTGAAAAATCACTGTATTGAAAATCAAAGATTTCATTCACTTCCGGGTTCAATTTCATTTTGGGAAGGGGTCGTGGTTCGCGGGAAAGTTGAAGTTGGGCTTGCTCAAGGTGATTGAGGTACAAGTGGGCATCGCCAAATGAATGAATGAATTCACCGGCTTGCAGGCCACAAACTTGTGCCACCATCAGCGTAAGCAAGGCATAGGAAGCAATATTGAAAGGAACGCCGAGAAATACATCGGCAGAACGTTGATACAACTGACAAGAAAGTTTGCCATCCGCCACATAAAACTGGAATAGGGCGTGACAGGGAGGTAAACCGGATTTGACCATCACTGGAATATCCTTTGGATTCCAGGCCGACACCAACAAACGCCGGGAATCTGGGTTGCGCCGGATGTCGTTTACCACTTGTACAATTTGATCCACACCTTCAAAATTGCGCCATTGTTGACCATAAACCGGCCCCAGGTTTCCCCATTGGGCCGCAAAGTCATCATCGGTTTTAATGCGCTCCACGAATGTTCCCAGCTTGTCTTTCCAGGCCGGGCTGTATTTTTCAGTTGCCAATTCAGGATGATTGTTTTGCAACCAAAACTGAAATGGCCATTCATTCCAAATGGCTACTCCATTTTGCACGAGGTATTGGATGTTGGTATCCCCTTTGAGGAACCACAACAACTCGTGGATAATGGATTTGATGTGTACTTTCTTCGTGGTGATAAGTGGGAATCCCTGATTGAGGTCAAACCTCATTTGATAACCAAAAACACTGATGGTGCCTGTGCCCGTACGGTCATGCTTGCGTACTCCATTTTCCAGGATGTGCTGAAGCAGTGTATGGTACTGCTGCATATCGGTGTTTTTGTTTATTCTTGTTTGGAAGGCGAAAGGTAAAAAGGATTAATGAAAAAATGGTCATGCTTTTGCAGGAATTTGCAGCAATGCAATGACTTTTTTCAATATGATTACGGATTTTTACCATTGTTCGACTCCTTTTGTGCTGATTCTGCAATTATTGGGAATTGAGCTTGGTCAAAAACTCTTCCTGCTTATTTTTGTTCCTTGCACATACATAAACGAATCGACAATGAGTTACTCCAGCCTGCGCGCTTGTGTGAATGATCTGGAAAAACACGGCCAACTGCTCCGCATCAAAAAAGAAGTAGATCCCAATCTGGAAATGGCCGAAATCCACCGCCGCATTTTTGACGAAGGTGGCCCGGCGATTTTATTTGAAAAAGTAAAAGGCAGCCCATTCCAGGCAGTGAGTAATATATATGGTACCTACGAAAGGACGGACTTCATTTTTCGGCATACCTTGGAGAAAGTCAAACGGGTGATTGAACTCAAAGCTGATCCAGCTAATTTTTTCAAAAAACCTGGCCGTTATTTAGGTGCGCCTTTCACCGCCTTAAGCGCTTTGCCTATGCGCAGCCTTGGCAAGGCACCCGTGCAATGGGGGGAAACCACGATCGATCAATTGCCCCTAATCAAATCCTGGCCAATGGATGGAGGGGCATTTGTGACCATGCCCCAAGTGTTCAGTTTGCCTCCAGGTTCCAAAAACATCATGCAATCCAATCTGGGGATGTACCGCATCCAACTGGACGGCAATGATTACGTCACCAACAAAGAGATCGGACTACATTATCAGTTGCACCGTGGCATTGGGGTCCACCACACCTTATATAATGAGACCGAAGAAGATTTTAAGTGTTCCATTTTTATTGGTGGACCACCTTCGCACGCTTTTTCGGCAATTATGCCTTTGCCGGAAGGTTTATCCGAATTGACTTTTGCGGGTATGCTGGCAGGACGGCGCTTCCGTTATACCTGGCAAGATGGTTACGTATTGTCCAGTGATGCCGATTTTGTAATCACGGGCACCATTCGTAAGGGAGAGAAAAAACCGGAAGGGCCATTTGGTGACCACCTGGGTTATTACAGCTTGACCCACGATTTCCCCGTGATGGATGTGCATAAAGTGTATTACCGGAAAGATCCACTCTGGCATTTTAGTGTAGTGGGTCGCCCACCGATGGAGGACAGCAGTTTCGGGTACCTGATCCATAAAATTGTCAAACTGCTTACACCTCAAGAATTCCCGGGGATCAAACAAATCCATGCGGTGGATGCAGCTGGAGTTCATCCCTTGTTGCTGGCCATTGGGCAGGAGCGCTACATGCCCTTCCGCGAGCGGGTGCCAGAGGAGATTTTGACCCAGGCCAACCACATTTTGGGTTCGGGGCAAACCAGTTTGGCCAAATTCCTGATCATCGCGGCTGCCGATGACGATCCGAATTTGGATTGTCACCACATTGCCGATTATTTCCGGCACGTACTTGAGCGTGTAGACTGGACGCGGGACCTACATTTTTACACAAAAACCACCATTGACACCCTGGATTATTCAGGTTCGGGCTGGAATGCGGGTTCTAAGGTGGTGATGGCTTGTCGGGGGAAAAAACGCCGGGACTTGGCCACTACCCTACCCTCTTCGGCCTTTAATTTGCCAACTGGATTTAGTGGACCACAGGTGGCTTTGCCGGGAGTATTGGCGCTTAGTGGGCCAGCGTTTACCAGTAATGAAGCGTATGCGGATGTTCAGGTTCTCGCCGATGCGTTAAAGGGGCAGGCTGGACTGGAAGGATTTCCGATGATAGTTTTATGCGATGATCCGCAGTTTTTGGCGGCCACTTTGAATAATTTCTTGTGGGTTACGTTTACTCGCGCCAATCCTTCGCATGATGTACATGGGGTGGATGCTTTTGTGGAGCATAAGCACTGGGGTTGCCGGGGGCCGCTGATTGTGGATGCGCGGAAGAAGCCGCACCATGCGCCGGAGCTGGTCGCGCCAGAGTATGATTGGAAATTAGAGGATTGGAAGTAAAATCTTGCGGTTTAATTTCGAACAAAAAAAACGCCTGCTCACACACATGTGAACAGGCGTTTTTTGATCTATTCAAGTTCAGCCTAGAACACCTTCGCCGGAGCATCTTTCTCCAACTTCGATTCCAGTTTGATTTCTTTTTTCTCTTGCTTTTGACCAAGTTCCTCTTGCTGGGCAGCATAGCGCTCGCCAAGGATTGGAGCAATAGCCAAACCAACCAGACAGCTCAATTTGATGAGGATGTTCATGGATGGGCCTGAAGTATCTTTGAAAGGGTCACCCACCGTGTCACCGATAACGGCAGCTTTGTGTGGCTCTGATCCTTTGTAATACATTTGACCGTCGATTTCAACACCTTTTTCAAATGACTTCTTGGCGTTGTCCCAGGCACCACCAGCGTTGGACTGGAAGATGGCCCACATTACACCAGATACCGTTACACCTGCCATGTAACCACCCAATGCTTCTGGTCCCAACAAGAAACCAATTACAATCGGAGTAACGATGGTGATCAAACCAGGAATGGTCATCTCTTTGATGGCAGCTTTGGTAGAGATGTCTACACAACGGCCATAGTCAGGCTTACCCGTTCCTTCCATGATACCTGGAATTTCGCGGAACTGGCGGCGTACTTCCTGTACCATCGACATGGCTGCACGGCCTACCGCACGCATGGCAAAGGCAGAGAATACCACTGGAATCATCCCACCAACAAACAAGGCAGAGAGTACATCCGCTTTAAAGATGTTGATCCCGTCAATTTTGGTGAAAGTCACATAAGCGGCAAACAAACCAAGCGCAGTCAAAGCTGCTGAAGCAATCGCAAAACCTTTTCCGATGGCCGCAGTGGTATTACCTACTGCATCCAGAATATCGGTACGCTCGCGTACTTCTTTAGGCAATTCGCTCATTTCAGCGATACCACCAGCGTTGTCGGCGATCGGTCCGAAAGCGTCAATTGCCAACTGCATGGCTGTAGTGGCCATCATACCGGAAGCTGCAAGTGCTACTCCGTAAAAACCAGCCAAAGAATAGGTAACAAAAATTGCTGCCGCAAAAAGAATAACCGGCATGGCCGTAGAAAGCATCCCCTGCGCCAAACCTTCGATGATGTTGGTAGCTGGGCCAGTGGAAGAACGCTGAATGATGTCATTCACCGGCTTTTTGCCCATGGCAGTATAGTACTCAGTAATCAGAGAGATCAAGCCACCTACGACCAAACCTACCAATACTGCAAAAAACACGTTGATGGAAGGAACTGATCTGATGCCTTCACCGAAATAGTTGATGTTCAAATCGGTAGGCAACATCCAGGTGATTACCGGATAACAAACCACCCCAGTGAGGATGATTGAACCCCAGTTGCCTCGGTTGAGTGCGTTTTGAACGGTTTGAGCGGAAGCATTGCCTTCGCCTACCCGCACCAATAAACTGCCCAGAAAGGAAAATATAATGCCCAAACCAGCAATAAACATCGGTAATAAAATTGGGCCGATGCCACCGAATGCGTCTGCCAGTACATTGGGGTTGTCGCCAATGAGGTAGTTGCCCAATACCATCGCTGCCAATACAGTGGCGACATATGAGCCAAAAAGATCGGCACCCATACCCGCTACGTCGCCTACGTTGTCACCAACGTTGTCGGCAATGGTGGCGGGGTTGCGAGGGTCGTCTTCAGGAATACCTGCTTCAACTTTACCTACAAGGTCGGCACCTACGTCGGCTGCTTTGGTATAAATACCGCCTCCAACCCGGGCAAACAAGGCAATGGATTCCGCACCCAGCGAAAAACCAGCCAACACTTCCAGGACACGTTCCATGCTGGTCACCGTATCCACGCTGTCGCCCATGGTTCCTCCCATAAAGAAGTTGTAGAAAAAGATAAAGAAGGCGCTCAAACCCAACACTGCCAAGCCTGCTACACCCATACCCATTACCGTACCTCCGGCAAAGGAAACTTTGAGGGCTTGTGCCAAGCTGGTTTTAGCGGCCTGAGTGGTGCGTACGTTGGCCTTGGTAGCAATGCGCATACCAAAGAAACCAGCGAGCGCCGAGAAGCTTGCGCCAAAGATGAAGGCTACAAAAATCAACCAATGGGAATTCTCAACCATTTGGGATTGAATCACCAATAATACACTGGCAATGACGGCAAAAATAGCCAGGCGGCTATACTCAGCCTTCAAAAAAGCCATTGCTCCAGCAGCAATTGCAGCCGAAATTTCCTGCATTTTATCTCCACCCGCATCTTGCTTGCTTACCCAAGAGGATAAATAAGCCATATACAGCAAAGCCAAAATACCAAAACCTGGTAGTAAGTACACTAAGGATTCCATAGAAGTGTGCGATACTTTTGCGTGTTAAAATGTAAATCACTTAGCACTTTGGAGCAGCTAAATGATTACGATAATTTCATAATCGCGCAAAGGTAGACTGAAAATTGTAACTTTTATAGTAGTGGTGGGGAATTATTGGGGTAGGG
>JAAFHQ010000040.1 GCA_013298445.1 Chitinophagales bacterium
CACTATGGCTTGATTTGGCATGAAATCGGCAGGAAGGCGAAGGTGCATGGTGTTGCTGGATGGGTTGGGGTAGAGGCTGAAATGTACTGTTTCAAGAGTAGTGGTATGGGTACTCAATTGGGGTTTCAGGTACACTTTGAACAAACGATTAGAAGCTGAACTGGGGGTGATGTTTGGAATCACCGCTTTGATCCCACCAAAAATATATCCCGCCAAAGTTCGCCCACTTAGGGCATCCAGTTTGATTACGCCATTGTCATATTGGGGCGCATTGGTGTTGACCACCCATTTGGCATTTGAACCCAGGAGTTCATCAAATTGCTGGGGCAAAATCTGTTCCTCACTGCGGCCATTGGCCTGACGGATGAACACAGAAATGTCTTTGACAAAAGGCATATTGCTGTCTTCTACCAATTTTTTTTGACTGCTGTTGTAAAAATGTTTGCTGATGCCACCAAAAAACACGGAATACATGCTGCGTTGCTGACTGTCAAAAATGGGCAAGATGGGGCAGGTGTATTGGCACATCACTTGTTCGTAACTGGAATCGATGCGGGTTTTGTCGGCCTGGATGTAAATGGGATTGAGGTATGGCAGATCAGCGCTAGGTTTGAAAACTCCACCATAGTAGGCCAAGGCTTTATTCCCTTCCGGGGTGATGATGGGGGCCAAATTGCCGTCGCGGCGGTGGTATTCTGCATGAGCTTGAGCGCTATAATCCACAATGCTCAAGGCGGTACCGTTGTCCTGGATGCGGAATCGACGGATTTCGCTGGTATAGGTTTGCACCACCTCGGTGCGTTCTTTGGAGTACAGCCCGCTAAAATTGTGGCCTCCAACGAGGTAAACCCAATCGCCTAGCTCGTGCATCTCCGCACCACACACCCGTAGTCGCTCGTCTTTCAGGAGCCGAAAGGCGTTGCGCACATCCCCTTTTCCGTCCACTATGGCTTTGACCAGGGCGTCGAGGTCTACCGCTACCAGATTGGGGAAGGTAATGAAGTTTTGATCCGAACTGCGCTGCCCATAGCCACCAACGATGTAGAGGTATTGACCGTGTTGGACAAACTGCGGATTGCTCACCCGCAAGGCATCGGCCAGATCACTATTGAAGGTGCTGAGTTTTTGCTCCCAAATTTTGCCATTGTCTGGCCGCATGATCCAGATTTTATCATTGGCACTGGCATTGGGAAATCCAGTGAAGGGAAAAAAGCCATGCAATCCATTGCTGCGCCCAGCCATCATGATCCAATACCCCGACCATTCTCCAAAGGCAAAGGAGTGCAAACCTGGCCAGTCTTTATAGGTGATTTCCTCCATTTCGAGGCTGAAGGGCACTTTGTTTTGGCCAAAAGCAGGGACGTAGAGTCCAATAGCAACAAGGAAAAAACAGAGATAGGTCAATGTTCTCATGGTGAGGTCAATTAGGTGTTGTTTGTTGACTGCGAAGGTAATAGGAGCCAGGCTATAGCTTTTTTTTATTCAACAAACGGTGGGAATGCTTCAACCAATGGGGCGATAAAAAAATGAGCACTTATTTTTACCCCACTACAATGGTGTTTTTTTTATTGATCAGAAACTTTTTACCTTGTCTTTGCTGTTCTAGCAGCTCAACAAAAAATCATGAATACCCAGCAGATTCAAAAAGAACTCAAGTTTCGCACCTCCCGCAGTTCCGGCAGCGGCGGGCAGAACGTGAATAAAGTAGAAACCCGGGTAGAAGCCCTTTTTGAAATAGATACATCAGAAGGATTGGACGAAGAGGAAAAGGCCATCCTACGCCAAAAGTTGGCCAAGCGCATCAGCAAGGAAGGATTATTGAGCACCAGTTCCCAGGAAAGTCGCCTGCAGCAAAGCAACCGGGATAAGGCAATCAAAAAAATTGTACAACTCATCGAGGCAGCACTTGTGCCCGAACCGGAGCGCGAAGAAGTGCCCGAACGCCTGGTAGCCGATCCGAAAAAGCGCAAAAAGGCCAAATCCGTACAAAGCGACAAAAAAGCAGGGCGTAAAAAAATAATTCTCCCGCCAAAAGAGGAAGATTAGGCCAAAACTAACTAAGTTTCTGGCTTAAATGACCAACATGAAACCAATCCTAAGTGCTTTCATCCTCTTCTTGGCTACCTTAGTGGCAACAGCACAAGACAAGCAAGCCTACCGCGTTTTTGACAGCAAAGGCAAAGAAACCGATTACGGACAATTGCTCAAACAAAGCAAAAAAGCCGACGTAGTCTTTTTTGGCGAACAGCACAACAACCCCATTTCCCACTGGCTGCAAATTGAACTGGCCCAGGATCTGGAAAAAGAAACCAGTGGTAAACTGATCATGGGTGCCGAAATGTTTGAACGCGACAACCAGGCCATCCTCAACGAGTACCTGGCCGGCCAGATCAGCAGCAAAAACTTTGAAGACGAAGCTCGCCTCTGGGACAATTACGCCACCGATTACAAACCCTTGGTGGAATTGGCCAAAAGTAAAAAATTGCCTTTCATTGCCACCAATGTACCCCGGCGCTACGCCAATATGGTGTACAAACAAGGTCTGGAATCCCTCAATCCGCTGACCAGCGAAGCGAAGTCCTGGATTGCCCCCCTGCCCATTGAAGTCGATATGAACTTACCTTCTTATCAGGCTATGGTCAAAATGATGGGGGGCCACGGTGGCGAAGCAGCTTCCAACAACCTGATCAAATCCCAGGCGGTAAAAGATGCCACCATGGGGTATTTTATTGCCCAGAACTTAAAGAAGGGTCATGTGTTCTTACACTTTAATGGCTCTTATCACTCCGATCTGAAAGAGGGTACGGTTTGGTACCTGCGCAAATTTGCAGCGGGCAAAGACGTGGTCAACATTGCCACGGTTGAGCAGGATAACATCGAGAAACTGGACCAGGAAAACCTGGGTAAGGCCGATTTTATCATCTGTGTGCCAGCCAAAATGACCAAAACTTACTAAATGCAACGTTCCCTTTTGATTGCCCTGTTTTTTGTAATGATGATGGCCTGGGCTTGCCAGAGTAACCCCTACCAACAAGGCGAAATCATGTACGGCTCTTATTGTGCCAATTGCCACATGGAGGATGGTACTGGCTTGCGTGGGCGCATCCCGCCCCTGGTCAAATCCGACTATTTAAAAAAGCACCCGGATGAAATTGCCTGCATCATTCGTTACGGCAAAACGGGTGAAATAGTGGTGAATGGCAAAAAGTACAGCGAAGCCATGCCGGGCGAGCGCAAGCTCACCGATTTTGAAATTGCCAACATCATCAATTACATCCATCAGGCCTGGGGGAATGATTATGGGTTCGTGAAGGTACAAACGGTGCAAAAGGCACTGGAAAAATGTAAATAATCGTCAGATGTATTACATCGGCGCGATCAATAAAATCCTGCTTTCTCCGTTGTTTTTGGGTAAAAGGTCGTATTTTCCGACCCGACAAACTGTGGAGTCGTTTCATCAGGGTTTAGCTCCGGTGCTGGCGCTGGTACAAGTCTCCAGACTTGTACCAATATCAACACGTCTCTGACGTGTGTGTGCTCGGCATTTTCGCATTGCGCGTGCGTCAGAGACGCGCAAATGTGGGTACAAGTCTGGAGACTTGTACCAGCACCTCTGGAGACTGTAGCTAGGTACTGATGAAACAACTCTCGCCAAACCATTATTTATGAAGAATTGGTTGATTACACTTCTTTGCTTTTGCTTCTTTGCCCTTACATTAGGTCAACTCAATGCCCAGATTGGCCGGATCAAAATCCAGCCTGATGTTGACACAGCTTACGTTTGCCCCGATAGCAGCATAACCCTGGAAGTCAAGGGTGGCTTCAATTACAGTTGGAGCCCCGCCAATATCCTGAACCGCAGCAACGGGAATATCGTCATTGCCAAACCTACCGCCAACACTCGCGTTTTTGTTGAAGGTTTTGTCAATGGCCAATTGCGCCGGGACACCATTACTCTCATCGTCGTGCGCCCCCAAATTCAATTGGTTGCCTTGACCAATACTTCGGTTTGCCGGGGGACCCCGGTCGTATTGCGGGCAGTAACCAATACCAATGGTCAGGGGGTTACCTGGGACCCTATTGACGGACTCAATAACCCCAACGCGGGGACGGTGATTGCCCTGCCCGAAAACATCACTACCTATCGGGCTGAATTAAATGTCACCGGGTGCAAGGCCGATGCGACCATCACTGTGAACATTGCGCAGCAAAAAATTGACATCACCAATGGCGATACTGTAAAAGTGTGCAAGGGTGCCAATCGGGTTACCCTGGGTGCCACCACCAACACCGGATTGGCTACTGGTGTTACCTGGACCGCCAAAGACAAAAGCATCACGCGTACGAATGTGCTCAGTTTGCAGGTTGAACCCAAAGTCACTACCACTTATTATGCAACGCTGGTGGCTTCACCATGTACAATCATCGATTCAGTTGTAGTCAAAGTGGATTCTCTACCCAAGCTGACCATCACCATCGATCCTAAAAAAGAGGCATACTGTTTTGGTGAAATCATTACCCTCAAGTCAGATACTTACGAAACAGGGGCTTATCCCGACATCGAGCACTTGTGGAGACCCCGCTTGCGCGCCAATGGAACAACCCCGGGCTACGATTTCCAAACACCGGATACCCTCTGGAACATGGTTATGGGTACGATCGATAGTGTGGTACTCATTCGGGATACCCGCAACAATGGTTGTCGCGATAGTGCCGCCATTTTTGTGCCCGTGATCAAGCCCAAAAACATCATCATTACCCCCGAACCAGCGGAGGTCTGTCCAGGAAGAACTGTTCAGTTAAATGCTCAATTTGAAGGCAAATTTGATAAAATCACCTGGACGCCGTCAACAGGACTTTCTTGTACCGATTGTAAAAACCCCGTGGCGTCGCCTGGTAGCCAAACTACTACTTTTAGTATTATGGTGGAAGAAAAAGATTGCCCAAGCAATGCCAGTAAAACGGTAACTGTATTGCCGACACCAGCTATCTTGTTTCCCAATTTGCGGACCATTTGCCAGGGTGGTACTATTCAACTCAATGGAGCCAATCAGCAGGGGGTAACTTATCAGTGGACCCAAGGGGGGAACAATATTTCTACCAATCCTCTTTTGGCTGTAAGTCCAACAAGCACCACCACCTACCGTCTGGAAGCAACCAGCAACCGCAGTTGTAGAAATTCTGGGGACATCACCATCAGCGTAATCCCTACGGTCAATTCCGTTGATATCAATGGTGTAACGGTCTGTGCTACCGATCGGAACCGTACTCCGCTGAGCATTCGGGTGAACCAATCACCGGGAACTGTTCCTGCTTTGTTTGAGACCTATAACTGGCAAATTGGAGGATCAAATGTTTCTTCCGGAACTACTTTCAACATCAACAGCCTGGCACAAACCGCATTGGTGAGGGTCACTTATACTTATGGGGTTGTTGGGGGGGCCACTTGTGGCACCTTGACAGACACTGCTACCGTCAAAGTCATTCAGATGCCTACCGAAAACGGCATTTTCTTTACACCTGATTCAGTAGCTAGCCGTGGTGCTCAGGAAGGAGATCCGCTGCTCGCAGGGATTCGCCTGATTCAAACCCAGCCGCCTACAGCAATCACCTACAATTGGACCATCAACGGATCTAGTCCCGGAAACAATACCAATCCGACCATTACAGCGACAGGTACACCAACGGAGATGGTCTTTAAAGTTGTTGTGACCGGACCAAATTCTTGTTCGGTTTCTGACGAAATCACCATCTCAGTGGAACCAGCCCGGGTGACCATTCCCAATGCGTTCAGCCCGAATGGTGATGGCACCAACGATCGTTTCCGCCCAATCACCTCCAACAAAAACATCCGCCTTACTGAAATGAAGGTGTACAGCCGTTGGGGAAAACTGGTGTACAGCGGGAACAACATCAATGGTTGGGATGGCAACATCAATGGCAAACCTGCACCTGTAGAGGTGTATGTGTACAATATGGTCTTTGAATTCCCCGGAGGAAGAAAAGAGGTGCGCAGTGGGGATGTGGCTTTATTGCGCTAAAATAATACAAAGGTGACTTCTAAGGTGTCTTAGGTTTCTTAGGTGGTGAAAAGTAGAAAAACCTGCGAAGCAGGATAATTTTTCACCACCTAAGGAACCGAAGGCACTTTAGAAACACCTTAGAATCTAACTGCCGCTGCCAAACTCGGCAAAAACGGCAACTGATTCACCCGCCGATTGGTTACCCGATCCACATAAAATACATTCTCACGGTTGTAAACATTCGTAACACTGGCAGTAATCTCCAGAGCTGCGTAACGAGAGAACTTTGCCGTATACTTCAATGAAGCATCCAGGCGGTGAAACCAGGACAAACGCCCGGCGTTGATATCGCCTGCAAGCAAAATCCCGAGTGGGAAATTACCCGTCAAAATATTGGTTTGCAGCAAATTGCTATAAGGATTATCCTGATAAAAACCACGGGTTTGGGTAAATGGGAAACCTGAACCAATGTTCCAACGCGCACCCGCTTCCCATTGTTTTTGCCCACCAAAGCGATAAGTGCTCAATAAATTGATGTTGTGCCGACGGTCAAAAACTGGCGGGTATTCTTGAATGCCATCGTTGCGGTTCACTTTGGCATAGGAGTAAGTGCCCCAATGGTACCAGTTGCCCCGGCTGTAGCGCAGGGTGAAATCAATCCCGTAGGCTTCGCCCGTTTCGGTGATGTAATTGGGATCTTGCGCATTGAGTTTATTGCGGTTGATGTTGATCAGCTGGGTGAACTGTTTCCAATACGGTTCTACGTTGAATTCCAGGTATTGGCCCAGGTCAATTTCCATCCCAAGCACGGCGTGCCAGGCTTTTTGCAAGCGGTGGTCAACTGGAGTGCGTGAATTGGGCTTGAACAAACTCTCTTCTGGCCCAGCCAAAAAGCCTACAAAAAAATTGACCACATCCAGGTCATTTACCGTACTGACCAGGTTCTGGGCGTATACCCCACCCGCAGCTTTAAAGCGCAAAAAATCGGTGGCATTGTACTTCAAACCCAGACGCGGCTCCAGCGACATGCGCGACTGTGAAGCATAATAATGCACCCGAAAACCTGGTTCCAATACTAGGTTCTTCAATTCCTGCCGATACTTTGCATATCCAGCCAATTCGCTGGTGAAATCTTCCTGTTCAAAACTCAGTCCCACCAGATTCCGGAAACGAAAATCAGTGTTGAAACCCACAAATTCAAAGCCATAACTGACTTGGTTGCGGTTGCCATAATAGGTAAAGTGGAGGTTGGCATTGTAGGTGCTGATCCCACTTTGGCGGGGGGCACCGTCTTTTTCCAACAAAGCAATGTTGTAATTACTAAAACCCACTGTGCCGTTGAGCACCACATTGGAGTTGTTGGGGATCAGGGTGAAATTACCCCCGCCACCCGTTGAGGTCCAATCCAGTTTGGCCAGCCCAGCAAAATTGAACTGGTCCCTGAAATTGAAACCAAAGAGATCCAATTTGCTGCCATTTTCGGCATTAAAGGACAATTTGCCGTATAAGTCGGTGTATCGGAAGGGCAGGCTTTTGGCCACACTCAAACTGGTGTCTTTTTGGGCAAAAGAATAATAATTGCTGTCTACAGCGTAGCTGTACAAGGAACGAGAAGTTTGATCAATCAAGGAATGTTTGCCTGTAAACAGAAAAGATATACTATTGCCGTTTTCGTTTTTTAAGGGTTTAATCGGCCCTTCGATCAGTGCCTTGGCCTGAAAAGGGCTGGCAGAAACGAGACCACTTAAACGTTTGCGGTTGCCTTCACGGGTTTTGATGTCAACTACTGCCGAAATCCGACCTCCGTATTCCGCATTGTAGCCCCCGGTGTATACATCCATGTTGCGGATGGTTTCGGTTTCAAAAACGGAGAACAAGCCAATGGAGTGGAAAGGGTTGTAAATGATCATGCCATCGAGCAGCATCTTGTTTTGCACCGGAGAGCCACCCCGGATGTACAATTGCCCGCCTTGATCACCAGAACTGACCACACCGGGAAGTACAGTCAGGTATTGAGCCACATCGGCCTCACCACCGGTGGAGGGGAGGCTGCGGATTTGCCTTGGGGATACACTCAGTTTAGAGATTTGAATCTGAGAACGTGCCTGCGAACGTCGCCCCGAAATGTCGACCTCCTCCAATTGAATGGCCGCAGGTTTGAGCAAAAATCGTTGGTAATTGATCGAGCCCGCAGTGAGTTCCCGTTCAAATGAGGCGTTTTCGTAACCCAAATAAGAGATGTTGATTTGGTATTTACCCGGAATGAGGTTGGCGATGCTAAAAAAACCATTAGGATCGGTGATCGCCCCTTGAGTCGGATTGTTGGCTATACTGATGACGGCATAGCCAATGGGGTTACCCGTTTCTTCATCGTATACGTTGCCCCGCAAGGTTGCATTTTGTGCAACAAGCCAGGTGTTGATCAGGAACAGGAGGGGCAATAGAAATTTCTTCATGACAAATGACATTTAACGCAGCGAAGTTAAACTTTCTGCCTTTGCCAAATGCTTGCCATGCCTAATTTTGTCGGCAAACAACAAGAGAATCCAAGATGAGTTGATTATGAAAACTCCAACATACCTGCTCCTAAGCGCAATACTACCGGCTTTTCCTGGGTACAATCGACCACAGTTGAAGGGGTGTTGCCACCATTTCCACTGTCAATGACGATGTCGACCAATTTTTGGAAATCTTCGTAGATGAGTTCAGGATCGGTGAAATACTCCAGGATTTCGTCGTCGGATTTAAGGGAGGTGGTCAAAATTGGACGACCTAAACCTTCTACCAATTGCATTGGGATATTGTGGTCAGGAACCCGGATGCCGATGGTTTTTTTGCGGTTGCGAAACATCTTGGGCACACTTCCTGCTGCGGGAAGGATGAAGGTAAAAGCACCCGGCAAGTTGCGTTTGAGCAATTTAAAGGTTGGATTGTCAATTTGTTGGGTATATTCCTGAACCTGGCTGATGTCTTTACAAATGATGGCCAACATGGCATCTTTGGGATCCAGTCGGCGTAGGCGACAGATTTTTTCTACCGCGGCCTGGTTGTTGATGTCACAACCCAAACCATATACAGTGTCGGTTGGATAAATGATGATGCCACCTTCGTTTAGTTTTTCTACGACCTGGCTGATCTTGCGGCCTTCGGGGTTGTCGGGATTGATTTTGAGTAGCATAGTTGTTCTTTTTGCCCAATATAATGTTTTTCCAGATAAGAAACACCAGGGATTTTCACTTATTTAGCCATTTTCCACGCCTCATCAGCGTCCTCTTGTCTCCGGATATACTCTTCCAATAATAAACTTTGCTGCTCTGGAGAAGCCGGATTCCCAGCCCCATATTTCCCAGCCACCATCCGTTGTCGATAGGCCTCATACAAGGAAACTGCACAAGCAACTGATACATTCAAACTCTGCGCCATGCCCACTTGTGGAATGATGAAATTGCCATCGGCATGCCTTAGGGCTTGATCAGAAATGCCTTCCGCTTCATTGCCAAATAACAAGGCCACGGACTGGGCCAAATCCAGTTCATACAGCGACTTGGCATTGTGTGCCAGATGAGTAGCATATACCTGAGCGTAATTGCGCCGCACGTGTTCCATGCAGGCTTCCACCTCGCGGTAAAGGTAAACATCGATCCACTTGCGGGAACCCGCCGAACTGCGTTTGCCCAATTCCAGTTTATGATTTTGAAGGCCAGGGCGGGTGTACAACACAAAAATCTCCCGGATCCCTACTGAATCGCAAGAGCGCAATACCGCACCAATGTTGTGTGGGTCATCTACATTTTCCAGAATTACGGTGAGGTCAAACTGGCGATTTTGGACGAGTTGGCGGATTTTTTGCTCGCGGGATGGCTCCATGCACTTTGGCATTTAGTAACTTGAAGAATTGTACCAAAGCGACACTTTTTTTCACAAAGAAAGCACAAAGGGGCACAGAGGACACAAAGTTAGACGTTGACTAGGGGTAAACTGTAAACGAAAGCTCCGTCAACGTCTAACTTTGTGCCCTCGGTGTCCTCTTTATTTTTCCTTTGTGATAATAAAAATGTCGCTTTGACAATAGTGATCATCGCGGTATCGCGGGTAAGGGTTTAAACTGAAACCCCGCAAACTCCAAAATGTGCACAAAGCGATTCTCATACCGCTGCGTGGGCGCATATTGCTCCGCACCAAAAGGCGCATTGTTTACGATCCTGCTAAAGTTAAAACCCGTGTGTAGCCCAATTCCCTGATTGCGCTCCAGGTTATCACTGACTTTAGGACCAAAATTGGCCAACAAACGCCCGAAATAGATCATTTGATCATACCCTGCGTAAGCTTCAGTGTTAGGGATGGCCGCATACCGATTGAAGAACTCCTTTTTGAAGTTTACCACCTCTGGGGACTGCTCGTCGACATAAGCTACCTGGCTGACCCGCACCTGGCATTGCTCGTACAAGTCAAATTCCATGTGTTCAAAATCCACCCATTGGGGCATCCCGTACACCACCACTTTTTGTCCGGCAGCCTTTGCCGCCTTGACAGCGCGCAACAGATAAAATATGTAGGTTTCATCTGCCCAGGAAGGCGCGATGATGGCTGCTTGAGTTTTGTTTTGGATATAGGGCCTTAGGTTGAGGTTATTGTACGCTTCGGTAGGTAGAAAGTATTCCTGAACCGGAGCATTGCCCATCGCCCGTTTGGGTTCATATGCTTTGCGCAGGTATTCCAGGCAGTTTTGTTCACCTACAATATTGCGGGTAACGATCACAATTTCTTCGGGTCGGAATTCACTTAGGGCATGGTTCAACAAAGCCCGGCAATGAGATTCCAGACTAGGATTCATCTGGATGTAATTCGGGTTATTCTGGGTCAAAGTACCCACTGCACTATATGGCGACACCATGGGCTTGTTGTTGCGTTTGGCGTATTCTGCTACAATCCGGATGTCGTCGCGGCGATAAGGACCGATCAACAATTGGGCATTTTGTATTTCTGGCTGACGCAACAAACGATACATTTCCAGCGTATCTGCTTTGGTGTCCAACACACTTACATTCAGGCGAATGCCCTCCTGGTCTAGGACACTGAGCGCCATTTTTAGTCCACCATAATATTGTAAGGCCCATTCACTCACCGAATTATTCCCAATGCTTGAGTTGGCCACACCACTCATGAAAGGCAGCAAAACTGCTACATTGTAGGCCACAGGATTGGTGTATTGCCCTGGCCGATTGACCGGAGAACCTAGATCGGTATTGGTAGAGGGTAAACCAGGAATGACGGGTACTGCGCCCCGGTCAGTGTTCGTATTTGGCAATCGTACCGCTTCGGAAGTAATAGGGCCGGTAGGACCAGCTGAGTCTTTCCAACGGATCGTATCAATGCGTTCCTGTGGCTTGGTTTGTACGGTGACCCAGCCTTTAACTGGGTCGTATACACTCACATTGCCAGCAGTGCTGGGTTTGTTTTGATTGGGCGTAGCACTGTATTCCGTTGGCACATCTTTAGGTGTTGATCCCGTGCTGCTGGAACTGGCAGGTTTGAAAAAACTACAACTCAGCAAGGAAAAAGCGGTGCTGAGTCCCAACAACGTAAATAGTACACTGCGCCGGAGGGCACTGTGTTGGCCCCGGAATCGAGGCTTACTCCCACTCAATGGTAGCAGGTGGTTTGGTGCTGATGTCATAAACAACCCGATTGATGCCTTTAACATTGTTGATGATTTCACTCGACACTTTTGCCAAAAACTCGTAGGGTAAATGGCTCCATTCGGCAGTCATCCCGTCTACTGAGTTTACGGCGCGTAGGGCTACGGCTTGCTCGTAAGTTCGTTCGTCACCCATCACTCCAACGGATTGGATAGGCAACAATATTGTTCCGGCTTGCCAAACTTGGTCGTAGAGACCAAATTTACGCAGGTTATCGATATAAATGGCATCTGCTTCCTGTAAGAGTTTAACTTTTTCAGCGCTGACTTCACCCAGGATGCGAATACCCAAGCCAGGGCCGGGGAAAGGATGGCGTTTCAGGATGTTTTCGGGGATGGCCAATTCTTTGCCTACCCGGCGCACTTCGTCCTTAAACAACATGCGTAGCGGCTCTACAATTTTGAGCCCCATTTTTTCAGGCAAACCACCAACATTGTGGTGCGATTTGATGGTCACGGAAGGCCCGTGAACTGAAACTGATTCGATCACGTCGGGATAAATGGTGCCTTGCCCCAACCAGGTTACCCCCGGATGTTTGGCCGCTTCGGCTTCAAACACCTCAATGAACAAACGACCAATGACCTTGCGCTTGGCCTCGGGATTGGTGACCCCTTTTAGTTCTTCGTAAAACAGATTTTTGGCATCAACCCCATGGATGTTCAAGCCAAGGTGTTTGTAATCCTCCAGAACCTGATCGTATTCTCCTTTGCGCAGCAAACCATTGTCTACAAAGAAACAAATCAGGTTGCTACCAATGGCATGATCCAACAAAGTGGCGGCAACGGTGGAATCAACTCCCCCAGACAAAGCCATCAACACCTTATCTGTGCCAATTTTCTCCTTGAGTTCAGCTACGGTATGTTCCACAAAAGACTTGGGGGTCCACTCGCCATGACAACCAGCGATGTCGACCACAAAATTACGCAGCAAGGTGGCCCCATCCAAACTATGGGTTACCTCCGGGTGGAATTGGATGCAATAAACAGGTGCATCAAATGCCCCATCCTTGGCTTTGAAAGCTGCGACATCGACACTTTCGGTACCAGCCAGCAATTCAAATTGCTCAGGTATAGCCATAATGGTATCCCCGTGCGACATCCAGACCTGTGAATCGATAGGGACATCCTTTAAAAAGGAATCGGATTTAAACAACCGGTGCAATTTGGCTTTGCCATATTCTCGCTTTTCAGAGCGCTGCACCTGCCCACCGTAGTATTGAGCGATGTACTGCGCTCCATAACATACCCCTAAAACGGGCTTTTTGCCTACAATAGGGCCCAGGTCAATTTTAAGTGCATTTTCATCACTCACCGAAAAAGGGCTACCGGATAGGATAACCGCTTTGTAAGAGTCGTCGAGTGTAGGGACCTTGTTAAAAGGCACAATTTCGCTATACACATTCAATTCCCGGATGCGGCGGGCGATCAATTGGGTGTATTGTGAGCCAAAGTCGAGGATGAGGATCTTTTCCATGGCGCAAAAGTATTCAAAAGTTGAAGAGTTGAAAAATTGAATCTGCGAAAAGTTTAAAAACAAGGCATGGGCACTTATTTTTGCCCCACTACATAGGTGTCATTTTGACATTCTAAAATGTCATTTTTTCAATTTTTAGGTCATTTTGACTTTTGAAAAAAAAATTGGCATCGGAATTGCGAAACGCTAAAATGTGCAAGCAGCACAATGGTTTCATAAAACCACTTCTTTCTCGGATTGTCGATTTATTTATTCACTTAAACAAATTGTCAAACTTTTAAAAAGGAGGTTATTATGGCACTTGTGAAAAGCAATTTCCCAGCATTCCCTACCTTTCCTCGTCTTTTTGACGACTTCTTTACCCGCGATCTGTTCGACTTCAACAATCGCAGCAATTCAGTTACCCAAACCACCATCCCGTCGGTAAACATTGTGGAAAACAATGAAGGTTTTGCAGTTGAAATGGCTGCCCCTGGAATGGACAAGGGTGATTTTAACATCCAGTTGAACAATGAGGTGTTGACCATTTCCTCCCAAAAAGAATGGAGACAGGAAATGAAAGACAATGAGCGTTACACCCGCCACGAGTTCAGCTATCAAGCCTTTGAACGTTCCTTTCATTTGCCAAAAACGGTGGTGGATGAGTCCAAAATCAAAGCAGAGTACAACAATGGTATTTTGCGGGTTTTGATTCCCAAAAAAGAAGAAGCCAAAGCGCTTCCTCCACGCACCATCGTTGTGCAATAGTCTTTCGGTTTAATTGATTCAAGCAAAAGCAGTGGCTGGAGTAGTTCAGCCACTGCACTTTGCTGTAACTGAATGCACCAATTTTTTTCAAACCAATTTTAAGTTTGCTTTAAAACTGGAAGAGAACATGAAAAAGATCCTGATCTTCTCCGGCTTGCTCTCGCTAGCAGTGACAGGCACCACCCTGGGTATTTATTCCTTGTTTCAAAATCAACGGGCCATCAAAATTGAACACATCAGCAGTACACCTGCGGCCAAGGCCGTTTACACCCTCAACGACAAAGGGGAAGTTATTCCTCTGGACTTTACCCAAACTGCTTCAAAGGTGATGGATGCAGTCGTACACATCAAGTCCACCCAGGTGCATGCCAGTGCTCAGCGCAATGCCCCGAACCCTTTTGGCCAGCTGCCTGAGGGTGATTTATTCAAAGACTTTTTTGGTGAGCGCTTTTATTTTGGCCCCGGCGAATCGCCTCAACAGCGCCGCAACCCACGGTTGCAAGTAGGAACAGGCAGCGGGGTCATCATTAGCCCGGATGGCTACATCGTTACGAACAACCACGTTATTGCAGATGCGGATGACCTGGAGGTTACCCTGCACGACAACCGCAGCTACAAGGCAAGTGTGGTGGGTACCGATCCTAGCACCGATTTGGCCCTGATCCAAATCAAAGAAAAGAACCTACCCGTTTTACCCTTGGTCAATTCAGATGAGGTGAAAGTTGGTGAATGGGTCATGGCCGTAGGTAACCCCTTCAACCTGACCTCTACCGTTACGGCGGGCATCGTCAGTGCCAAGGGGCGCAACATCAATATCTTGAAGGAACAGTTTGCCGTAGAGAGTTTCATTCAAACCGACGCGGCGATTAACCCTGGCAACAGTGGTGGTGCCCTGGTGAACCTCGAAGGTGCTTTGATTGGCATCAATACGGCCATCGCCAGCCCAACGGGTGCTTACTCCGGTTACGGTTTTGCTGTGCCCAGCAATATTGTCAATAAAGTGGTAGAAGACCTCTTGCGGTTTGGCACCGTGCAACGAGGCGTCCTGGGTGTAATTATCCGCACTGTGGACGGCAATCTGAAAAAGGAAAAAAATCTGGAAACTGCAGCAGGAGCCTATGTGGATAGTTTGATGGAAAAAAGCGCCGCTGGGGCTGCCGGAATCAAACCAGGCGACGTGATCGTGGCGGTGAATGAACAAAAGGTACAAAGTTCGCCAGAATTACAAGAGGCCATTGCCCGCCATCGCCCTGGCGATGTGGTCAACATTAAGGTGAATCGCAAGGGCCAGGAAAAAGAATTCAAAGTAACCCTCAACAACCGCAAAGGAGGAACCGCTTTGGTGCGCCAGGAAAACCTGAATGTACTGGATGCGCTGGGGGCCGACTTTGAAACCCTGGACTCCAAAGTGGCCAAAAAACTGGAGATTCCTGGCGGTGTCAAAGTGAAAAACCTGAGCGTGGGCAAATTGCGCAAAAGCACCGATATGCGCGAAGGCTTCATCATCACCAAAGTGGATGGCCAAAGTGTGAGCAGCGTGGATGATTTGACCCGCATCCTCAGCAAAAAGAAAGGTGGAGTGATGTTGGAAGGGGTGTATGAAGATTTGCCCGGGGAGTATTATTATGCTTTTGGGTTGTAAGCATCCTGAATAAACGAGGGACTTGATCAAAGTCCCTTTCCATCTCAAAAAGGCCATCTTCGGCAATTGGTTTTGTTTGTGATTGCTGTTTAGGCGTACATTTTTTCAGCGAAAAAGTGTACGCCTAAACTTGTTTACCTTTCATTGAAATATTCTCACCGTTGGTTGAATCTTTTTGCAATCCCTCTTCAAGCCGCCGTTCTTTGACTCATCAAACAACAAACAACATCTTTTACATCAAAAAACACCCAAATGATGCAATACCTCATTGAACAATTTGGCCTACTCCCCGGCTGGTTGTTGGGATCTCTGGCCATCTTTTTGCGCTACCTGGTGTTTGCGGGCACTGCTTTTTTGATCTTTTATGTGTTGTTCAAAC
>JAAFHQ010000400.1 GCA_013298445.1 Chitinophagales bacterium
CCAACCTAGCCTTACAGCTGTATGGCTTGTATTTAAAGGTGGGTTATGTGCGCAACGAGAAGGACGCACAAGATGTAAAGCAGTTTTTTTACGCCAAATTGCCCAAGGCTGATTATAAAAGCCTGGATTTTATGGGCAAGGTCTACTACAACCAGGCCCACATGTGGTATTATCACATGAACCAGGAATTTACCTTTTGTTACCGTTATGCCCAGCGTTGGGTCGATTTATACAAGGAAGAGCCGGAGATGCTGGAATTGCATACCCCACTTTACCTTAAGGGCCTACACAACCTGTTGAGTACTTTGTACAACATGTTGCATTACAATCGTTATGCCGAAGTTTTTGAAGATTTGATCAATTTTCCCAAGCGCTTCGATATGGCTGATGACAACAACATCGAGGGGCTCTACTTCTTGTTCAAATACATCCATGCCATTCAGAAACACTTCATCGAGGGGACTTTTAGCGAGGGTATCGCCTTGATCCCGGAATTGATGGAGATCATTGAAAGTGATCGCTACAACTGGGACCACCACCGCATTCTGGTCTTTTACTACCGCATTGCCTGCCTATACTTTGGCAGTGGCGACAACGACAATGCCATCACTTACCTCAACCTGATCATCAATCAAAAGAACCCGGATTACCGTGCCGACATCCAGGTTTTTGCACGTATCCTCAACCTAATTGCCCACTTCGAAATGGGTAATGCGCAGTTGGTGGAATACCAGGTGAAATCGGTTTACCGGTTTTTGTCCAAAATGGAGGACATCGGGGCGGTGCACCGGGAAGTATTCCGCTTTTTGCGGCGTATCCCCCGGATGCGCGAGCAGGAGTTGCGCAACGAGTTCATTTCCTTGCGCGATAAATTGATCAAACTGGAAAACGATCCATTTGAGCGCAGGCCATTTATGTACCTCGATATCATCTCCTGGTTGGAGAGCAAAATTGAAGACAAGGATGTGCAGGATGTGATTCGAGAGAAGTTTGTGGGGCGGAGGCAGCGATAGGTTTTATTTTTATATACGGTTGGAACTTTATTTTTCTGGAAATTGTAAGTGTACTGCTTGCAAACGCGTAGCTTTATGATTATACCTACTTAAAACTTCAATTATTAACCCTATAATTTATTTCAATGATCATTTTCGGAACCCGGGGTGTAACCCTAACCTCAGAAAAAGGAGACTTTCATTGTCCACAATGTGCCTCTGAACAAGCCTACAAATACAAAAAAGTAAGGCGATTTTTTACCTTGTATTTTATTCCCATCATCCCGCTCGATCTTTTAGGCGAGTACGTCGAATGCCAAAATTGCCGGGGAACTTTTGTGCCCGACGTATTGGATTATGACCCTAATGCCGAGCATGATGAATTTATGGCGGAATACGAAAGAGCCATTCGGCATTCGATGGTGTTGATGCTTTTGGCGGATGGAGTTATTGAAGAGCAGGAAAAAATCACCGTCCTGAACATCATCAACCAAACGGGACATCACGATATGTCCATGGCGCAGCTAGAAGTATACATCCAAAAAGTTCAACAAGAAAAACAACCTGTTTCTACCTACTTGAAAACAGTGGCGCCAGGATTAAACAACCACGGCAAAGAGATGATCATCAAATGTGCCTATTCGGTTTCAATGGCCGATGGTCACATGGCCGATGAAGAATTTCGCTTGATTCAGGATATGGCCAAATCAATGGATATGACCTCCGCGCACTTGAATGGTGTCATTCAGGAGGTGCAAAAAGAGAAGGTTTTTTCTGCAAATTAATACTGCGTCCCATTTCTGAAGTAGTGCCTTTGGAAATGGGACTTCTTTTATTCAAAGGTATTTACGTCTGACTTGATCCCGAACTTGGAGAAGTGCTCGCTCCCAAATGCCTCACAAGACCGTTGGGCCAATAACCCGATGATATCCTTAACCGGAAATTGCAGTACGTTTGCCACTTTGCCTCCACAAAAAGGGCAGGCATGAGCATCCCCATCTGCATCAATGTACAAAAAACGGTCTCCTGCCCCAAAACAACCCATTTTTCTTTGATGATACCCTAGGTAATTGACAATGGGGTAGTCCTGGTATAAAGTTGAACCGTTGTATTGCAGGTACCAAGTCTCCAATTTTTGTATTTCATCTGCATCCAGCTCTACATCGAATCCTTCATATCTTCCGGTTGCTTTAGGTTCAAGTAATTGCACAAAGGACACACCAAGTTCCTTTGCCAGTTCCATGTAGGAGATGAAATTGTCCTCCTGGATAAATTTCCTGGTAGCACAAAGCGATACCGCAGTAACCAATTGCGCTTGATTTGCATGAAGAACTGCTTGAATAGCATGTTCGTAGGCACCTTCAAAACCCCGAAAATGATCATGCTCATCTGCATTAAAGTGATCCAGGCTAATGATTACTCCGGTTAATCCCGCCTTTTTTAGCCGATTGGCCCGTTCCAGGCTCAAGCCCAAACCAGAACTAACCATCCAAAAGTCGGTACCTGGCTTAGCTGCATTCAGAATTTGGCAGATTTCATTAATTTTTAACATGGGCTCTCCACCGCTAAAAATAATTTGGGTAGTTCCATATTCCTGGTATTGGTGTACAATCTGGATAAAATCATTGGTGCTTAAGGAATCTTTTTTGTTCAGATTTTTCCATTCGTAGCAATGCTCGCAATGAAGCGGACATTGATTGGTAATGGATAAAATCAAAGTCCCTAAACCATAAAAACTTCCATTTGCCTGTATTCGCATGAACTCATTTCTGAAATTGAGCGTATTTGCGAGAGATGGAAACCCTGGAGCTGCCAGTCGCCAGTAGTATCTACCATCTACCTTAGCTACCTTTTTTAGAAACTCCCCTCCAAAAACAGCCTGATATTTTTTCCGAACCGCTTTAAGGAACTTTAATCCACTGAAAGGGTTCCCCGTCTCTTTGTAACAAATTTTGAGCAGCTGGCCTAATACGCTGATTTTAAGCAGGTTTTTTTCCCTAGTACTTATGACGATCGGCGATGCTTGATTGGGAACAGCAATCCGCTCAACTTGAGAAACATTTATTTCTGTCATTTTGGATGTTTGAATTGGTTTATAATCCAGTTATCATCTCCTCTTTACCCAAGAATTTCAAATACTCGGCTCGGGAATACTCGGAAAAATACCCGGGTACTCTGAATTTATTGAGCTCCAGAATTTGTGGGGCTCCTTGAAACTCACGGATCAGCTCATAATACCCACTTGTATGCAGAAATAAAGATTGAACCATTCCCTTGGGAGCAGGATCGGCGGGATAAACAATCTCAGTAACTTGATTGGATGTTTCCTGGGCCATATAGTTTCCGTCAATCCCTTTCAATGCCTGGGTCCAGTTTTGATTACCTGTACCCAATGCCTGGAGCGGATTCAATCGATTGATGGTCAGTTTTGCTCCAGGGGTATAATCCAAAGCGGCATAGTCTATTTGCCAAAACATGAAGCCCGTTTCAAGTTTTAACTCGATGTTTTCAGCATCAACAGTAGAAAAATCAATCGGAACTACTAATTCCCGATAAGCAAGTGGGCCAACCGGATTGAGGTACTCAACTGGTTTCCACTGACCATCCTGCTTGAGGTAAATCGTAAGCGGGATGTCGGCCCTTCGTTGTTCTTGCAGGCGTTCGGAAGTAGGTAGTTTGAATTGTTTTTCCATCCATGGATCGAACCTGCTGCCAAATTTGCTGAAAAAGGTTCCCATCAGATAATCACCCCACAAGGTATTTTGAGCCTTTAACACAAGATTGCCACCAGTCAATCCAGCAGGCTTTTTAAAAGTAAGATAGATCCCATTTTGTGAAAAATCTTCATCGTTGAAGAGATAGGCATCATTGTCCTTCCTTTCTAAAGAAGCCTTAATATCTGTACCATTGAAACTATTGGCTTTTAAAGGCATTACCTCATTCCCCAATAAACGAACCTGGCCATTTTTATCCATCAAAACTTTGGTTCCTTTTGGATGTTCTACTGCAATCAATTGGGCAAGGTCTGTATATTGGCGTTCTTTTAGTTCATTGCTAATCCGTAAAGAATACACGCCATCATGGGCTTTAATTGAGGGTAGAGGGAGGTAATCTTCCCTTTGTAAGTTTGCTCCAATTGCCCCTCCGAAGATTTCACCTTCAAAAACAAAAGATTGGCCGTCGTGGGTATATACAAAGGGGCAAGAACTTTTGGTCAGCAATGCAATAACTCCGATAAGAACGAAAACACCTACTACACTTCCTACTACCGTTAAAATCTCCCTTCCCACATCTTCATTGATTACGGATATTTTTTCAATAGATTGAATCGGAATGTCAACTGACCCCAAGGGCAAGTCTCTATTATCGGATTTAAGGTAAATATGCACTTCGTGCAAAATTTCTTTTTCACCCGTTTTGATGCGGAGTTTGCGGTCTTTGTTGTAGTGAACCTTGTACGAAATTTGCTCCAATTGCCCTGAAACTTTGAATTCATCCACTGAAATATGGGTGAGGTCGTACACTTGATCACCATTGTGTAAGATGAATACTTTATAAAAGTCTCCAATCCGGTTCAGCGCTGGCAACCTTTTGGTGCCAACGTTCTTGACCATAAAATACTGACAACTGTCCAATTGAATCAGCATCAAAAACATCAAGAAGTAGGAGATGTTTTTTTTTCTTGAAGGTGTGAAGAGCTTTCCCATAGCTGTTGAAATGGTTTTAATGTCCATTTCAAGTAATTTCCTACGAAACAAAATATATAACGCTGATTTTAATCAACTAAGCAAGTGATAAACTAAAAAGCTATTATTTGTCATTTTTCCCCCAAAGCCCCAATCTCCAAGGTTTCCACTTCCACTTCAGCAAACTCAAATGTTGCTCCTCCCGAATGGCGTCATCAAAAAACAAAATCCCGAGCTGCAACAAATCAATGGACAACTTCACTCGTGGGTGTTTTCGAATTTTCCCCCAACACTGCTCCATCTCTTTCGACCAATGGATATCCGCCAGCACAAGCACCGATTTGGCATGGATTTTGGGTAAACTCCACTCGAAGTATTGCTCTGCTCTTCCGGCACGGTGATCCCCATCAATGAACAAAAGATCCAACTGGGTTATTTCATTGAGGACTTTGGGAAAGGTATTTTGAAAATCCCCCAAAAGGAGTGAAATGTTCGAAAATTCGAGCCTTTGGAAGTTCATTTTGGCAATATCCGCAATATCGGGGCAACCTTCCAGCGTTGTGACCTGTCCATTAGGGGCCGCTGCAGCCAGGTACATGGTGGATAAACCCAGTGAAGTACCCAGTTCTACGATCTGTTTGGGCTTGTAGTGGGCGACCAGGCGGAACAATTGCTGTCCAGTCGCTTCAGATACGGCACTGTAGCGCAAAATGTTGCGTACGCTGCGTACTTTGGCTCGATTGGCTTTGGAGCCAGCACCCAGGTCGACGATTTCTATCGGGTAATTGTTGCGGTTGAGGCGGGCGCGCATGCGCTCAATGAAGGGAAAAGCGTAGAACGTACGCTCATCTTCCACAATATATTCCACAAAGTCGGCAACAAAAGGCGAATGAACATCGTATTTAGTAGCGGCTTGAAAATAAAAGCGCAAGCAACGAAAGCAGAACCGCAGGTAAAAGAAGAATAACATCATGCAAATTCAGTTCAACGCGAAAGATATAATTTGCTTTGGTCTTTGAATACCCTGCGGATGGTCTATTTTTGTTTTTATTCTATTTTGATCAAATAAACCTTGAAATGAAGCGCAAATT
>JAAFHQ010000401.1 GCA_013298445.1 Chitinophagales bacterium
TTTATCCAGCAATTTCAGCAATGAACGGGTTCCGGTACTGCTCAGTGATTTTAACAACACCGAAACCATCAATGCGGATGGCGAAGCCCGGAATTACGGTTTGGAGCTGAACTTGCGACGCTACCTGGAAAAAGGATTCTACCTCTTGGCCAACACATCCATTTATCAATCCGAGTACCGCAACAACAGCGGCGCATATTTGCAAACATTTGGCAACAACGATTGGCGTGACAGCCATTTCAATGGCAAGTTTGTATTCAACACAACTGCCGGTAAGGAATGGCGTAAGGAGCGCAAAGTGGGCAAGGTCAAACTCTGGGGCTTGAATGGCCGGATAGTTGTGATGGGTAATTTGCGCCAAACGCCCATCGATGCTACCTTATCCCAAAGCGAAGGCATTACCGTACCCCTCTATACCAGTCTGAATGGCAATGAACGAGTTGATCCTGCGTTTTCTTTAAAGAGCAGTACTTATTTCCGTTTGGATACTCGTTTGTATTTCAAATGGAATACAGCCGGCCGGAACAACACTTTTGCCCTAGACATTCAAAATGCCAGCAATCAGGAAAATGCCGGTTTTTTCTATTATGACCACCTTCAAAAACAGGTTTTGGAGAAAAAACAGTTAGGAATCATTCCGATTCTGAGTTATCGGGTAGAGTTCTAATAACTTGTTTAAGTTTATTGGGCATCAAAAAAACGGCGTATACCATCGAAGTTCCGTAGTCTGGCATTCAGTGCTTTGAAGGAATGAACAATTTATTTGCTTGCATTATTTAACCTTTAGCCTTGATGCTGCTCTAAGGCCCAAGTAATATTTAGCTAGCAATAAAACCAATTCAAGCCAATGATAACGACGCGGGAAACATCAGCGCTGGCTTTTTTAAGGCAAATTCCCTTTTTGGGAACACTTCCTCTTGCCGACCTGACTGAATTGGCAATGCTTTGCCAGTCCGAACAAATCCAACGCAATAGCCCCATTTACCACAAAGGGGATGTATCAAGCCATTTGTTTTTATTGTTGCGCGGTTCAGTTAAAATTTGCTCCTTTTCTGAAGATGGCCGGGAAATCATCAAAGAAATGCTGGGCCCCGTCACTTTATTCGGTGACCTGGGCATAGTTGGTGAAAAAGAACGACAAGAAAATGCTTTTACGATGCAAGACGATGTTCAATTGTTGCGCATTCCCAATGAAGCTTTTCGCAAGTTGATTCGCAAACACACCGCATTGTCGATGGACATTGTGGACTGGCTGGGCAGCAGGCTACGGCGTACCGAAGCGCGCCTGGAAGCGTTGATGTTCAAAGATGCCCGAGAAAGGATTATTGATTTTTTGAAAGATTCGGCAGAACACCAAGGAAAAAAAATCGGGTTTGAATTGCTGATTAAACACAGCATGACCCAACAAGACATAGCAAATTACACGGGGACCTCGCGACAAACGGTTACTTCCGTTCTGAATGAATTGCGCAAGTCCAACCTTATTTACTTCAATCGCAGAAGTATCCTGATTCGGGATTTGGAGCGCTTGGGGTAAACCTAAAACTCCAGGGTTTCAGATCGTTCACTTCGGCTTTGCTCAGTGAACGATCTGAAACCCTGGAGTTTTTTTATTCATCCTCGTCTTCCTCGTCTCCGTCATCTCCTTCTGCTTCGAGTTCCCGCTGCAACTCTTCCATAAAGACGTATTCTACCGCTTCTTGTTTGGTGGGAGCCATTGACAAAACGCTATCCAAACGTGAAATTTCGAATAACTTTTTCACTGCTGGCTGTTCGATACCTGTCAAAACGAAGCTTCCATTGGTTTTCATCAATCGATCAGCTGTCAGAATGGCACTCAAACCTGAAGAATCGACATACTTGACATTAGAGAGGTCAAAAATTAAATTATTTACACCTTCATTGTGCAGGATAACAATTTCTGACTTTAAATCAGGAGCAACAACTGAATTCAGGTTGTCCTCCTGCAACTGAAAAACCGTATAACGGTCTTGTTTATCAACTGAATATTTCATGTGCTAAGGGTAGTTGATCTATTTTCCGGGCAAATATAAGCATTAGCTCTGAAAGCATCTGCCGTTATTTGGAATTTATCCAAAAGGAGTGCCAGAAATAAAAGTTTCGCCAGCTGTGTACAAGTGTTTAAACCAGATTACCTGATTTGCTGTTGCTATGTTAATGTTTTTGGATTTTACATTTTGTCCAAAAGAGAATTTGTTTTTTAGTTCAAATAGGGTTAAATTTTGCCAAATTTTTGATTTGGACACTTTGAACAGAAAGCTTATTATTGCTCGAATGGATTAAACGAACGATCAGCGATGACTTTCTACAGCAGACAGCGTCAAAAGATGGCTCGATTCTTGCAGCAAAAATGGTGATTCTGATTGCACTCTAGAATTTCTCTACACTATGAATAACCGAAGATTTTCACCCAAGGTAAAGGAAGTCATCAAAAAGAGCCGGGAAGAAGCTTTCCGCCTAGGACATGACTTTATCGGTACAGAGCACCTCCTTTTGGGGATTGTATCCGAAAAAGACAGTTTGGCAGTTCGCGTCCTTGAATCCTTGGATGTTGATTTCGCTGAATTAAAACAAACCCTGGAAGATTCAGTGCAAAAAATACCTGCCAGCAACACCAGCTTGAGTGTAGGTACCTTACCATTGAACAAACAGGCTGAAAAAGTACTCAAAGTCACCTTTTTGGAGGCCAAAATGCTCAAAAGTGAAGAGATCAGCCCAGAACACCTGGTGCTCTCCATCTTAAAGCACAAGGAGAATCCAGCTTCCAAAATCCTCAACCAATTCGACGTGGACTACGAAATTTACAAAGCTGAGCTCGAATACGTCAAGCAGGAGCAAGATTTCTCCAGCATCGAGCCGCCTTATAACCAGGCACCGCAAGATAGTGACGATCCCTATGACGACGACGACCGTCAAGGTGGTTTCCAGCAACGCAAAGGCAGCACCAAATCCCGCACTCCCGTGTTGGACAACTTTGGCCGCGACATTACCAAGCTTGCCGAAGAGGGTAAATTGGACCCCATTATTGGCCGGGAAAATGAAATCGAACGGGTTTCTCAAATCCTTAGCCGCCGCAAAAAGAACAACCCCATCCTCATTGGAGAACCAGGGGTTGGTAAAACCGCCATCGTGGAAGGCCTGGCCCTGCGGATTATGCAGCGCAAGGTATCCCGTACCCTCTTCAACAAACGCATCGTTATGCTTGACCTGGCTGCCCTGGTAGCCGGTACCAAATACCGTGGCCAGTTTGAAGAGCGGATGAAAGCCATAATGAATGAATTGGAAAAATCGCGCGATGTCATCTTGTTCATCGACGAAATCCATACCATTGTTGGGGCAGGCGGCGCAACGGGTTCGTTGGATGCTTCCAATATCTTCAAACCCGCTCTGGCGCGTGGTGAACTGCAATGTATTGGTGCCTCTACCCTGGATGAGTACCGCCAACACATCGAAAAAGATGGTGCACTGGATCGCCGCTTCCAAAAAGTAATGGTTGATCCACCTTCTGCAGAAGAAGCGATCCACATCCTGCACAACATCAAGTCCAAATACGAAGAATTCCACAACGTCATTTACGACGATGACGCGATCAAAGCCTGTGTACGTTTGAGCGATCGTTACATCACCGACCGCTTTTTGCCCGACAAGGCCATCGACGTATTGGATGAAGTGGGTGCTCGTGTCCACCTGAAAAACATCCATGTTCCCAAGCACATCGAAGATTTGGAAAAACAAATCGAAGAGCTGAAAGAACACAAAAACCAGGCTGTAAAAAATCAGCAGTACGAAAGAGCTGCCGATTTGCGTGACCGCGAGTCAAAACTGGTACGCCAGCTGGAATTTGCAAAAGTACAGTGGGAAGAAGACTCCAAAACCAAACGATATCCGGTCGGCGAAGAAGACATCGCTGAAGTGGTATCCATGATGACCAATATCCCGGTAATGCGGGTAGCTCAAAGTGAGAGCAAAAAATTGGTGAGCATGGAAAAAGACATGCAAGGATCGATCATTGGTCAGGACGAAGCCCTCAAAAAGATCACCAAAGCCATTCAACGCAACCGGGTGGGTTTGAAAGATCCCACCAAACCAATCGGCTCTTTCATTTTCCTTGGTCCAACCGGGGTTGGTAAAACGGAGTTGGCGAAAGCATTGGCGCGTTACCTCTTTGACTCAGAGGATGCCTTGATCCGCATCGACATGAGTGAATACATGGAAAAATTCTCGGTGAGCCGCCTGATTGGTGCGCCTCCAGGATACGTGGGTTACGAAGAAGGTGGCCAATTGACTGAAAAAGTACGGCGTAAACCTTACTCTGTCGTGCTGCTCGACGAAATTGAAAAAGCCCACCCTGATGTGTACAACATCCTGCTTCAAGTGTTGGATGATGGCCAATTGACGGATGGTTTAGGCCGTAGAGTTGACTTCAAAAACACCCTGATCATCATGACCTCCAACATCGGGGTTCGTCAGTTGAAAGACTTCGGTCAGGGCGTTGGTTTCGCTACCAAGTCGCGTCAGGAAGCAGCTGAAGACAATACCAAAGCGGTGATTCAAAACGCTCTGAAGCGGACCTTCTCACCCGAATTCCTCAACCGCATCGACGATGTAGTGGTATTCAACAGCCTGGGCAAAGAAGAAATCTTCAAAATCATCGACATCACTTTGAAGGACTTGCACCGCCGTTTGGCAACCATGAACTTCAAACTGCTGATCAGCGATGAAGCGAAGAATTTTGTCGCTGAAAAAGGTTTTGACCCTCAATTTGGTGCCCGCCCCTTGAATCGTGCCATTCAAAAGTACCTGGAAGACCCGCTTGCAGAATTCATTTTGAATGACCAACCACAAGAGGGCGCCCTCCTTGAGGCCATTCTAACCGATGAGAAAGACAACCTGCGCGTTATACTGGCTACCACCGCTGAACTAGGAACTGGAACTGAGGATAACAATCCAGATGTGCCAAAATTGAGCGCAGATTCTCAAGAATAAAAAAATATTCGTATTTTTGTTTCATTCTATAGAGACGTATTACTATGCGTCTCTATTTTTTTTAAGTTTGTGGAACTAAATTGCCTGTCTGGGCATTCATTTTTTTAACAAAATAAATTTCATTTGGCAAAGAATCAATTTGGCGGTAATCGTCCCGGCGGTGGAAGCAGACCTCCCTTCGGTGGTGGTGGCGGCAACCGCAACAATCGCAGAGACTCTCGGTACCCCAGTGAGGATGATAAAGGTCAATTCCGCCTCAATGATCAAATTCGGGTACCTCAAATTCGTTTGGTTGGTGACAACATGGAACAAATCAGCGAATTGGTTGGAACAGAAATCAAATCGGGAGAAGTGTACAACACCCGCGATGCATTGCTTTGGGCAGAAAAATCAGAGTTAGATCTGGTTGAGATTTCACCTAATGCAGTCCCACCAGTAGTTCGGATCATCGACTACAACAAATTCCTGTACGAGAAGAAGAAGAAAGAGAAAGAGATCAAGGCCAAAGCGGCTAAAACGGTGATCAAAGAAATCCGTTTTGGTCCAAACACGGATGATCACGACTTTGAATTTAAAGTACGTCACGCCAAAACCTTCCTCGAAGAAAACGCCAAAGTAAAAGCTTACGTTAACTTCCGGGGTCGTACCATCGTGTTTAAGGATCGTGGGGAATTGTTGCTGTTGAAGTTTTTGAAAGAACTGGAAGAGTTCGGATCGCCGGAATCCCTACCCAAATTGGAAGGTCGCCGGATGAT
>JAAFHQ010000402.1 GCA_013298445.1 Chitinophagales bacterium
GAATTACAATGGTCAGGTATGCCTCACTACTGCTGAGGGTGATAAGGTGTGCGGCAAAGCTGCTTCTCGGGGCACTTTGGTTGAGCCAGGCTCCGTGGTGAGCTCCACCCGCGACCTGCAGAGCAACATCCGCATGAACATTTACCCAAATCCAACTGGCGATCAAATCAATGTTCAACTTGAAGGTTTACCTGCTGGGCGCGCTCAAGCCATTTTGTTGAGTGCCGAAGGTCGGATTTTGCAAACCCAAACCATGCAGAACCGCGATGCCGATAGCCGTTTATTGGCCTTTGATCTTTCCAGTTTGCCTGCTGGTATCTACCTGATGCAGGTGAAAGGTGAAGGGGTGAATCGAGTGGAAAAAGTGGTGAAGTATTGAGGATGTGGAGTGAGTTCCCTGCAATGAGTACAGAGGGATTGCACAATTGTATCTAACATCTTGTAACCCGCCGCTTTATCGGCGGGTTACAAGATGTTAGATGTGATTGTCGGCTTAAAAAGCTCAGGAATCGAGTTGTTTTAGAAGATAAGCGGAGAATAGATCATATATAAAGGAACTAATTTGGCTTTTTTCTTGTAGCTTTAAAAGCCTTGCCGTCAATTAAAACAGTGGCGAGGCGCTGGATATAGTAAGAGGCGTTGTAGCAATGTCGAAGTTGTGTGCAACTTCGTTACAAAATTGAAAATCACCAAAATGGATAGAATAAGAGGAGCAATCTTAGGAGCTATTATTGGCGATGCAATTGGTGTGCCAGTCGAATTTTCAAGTAGAGAACATTTAAAAAGATTTCCTGTAATTGATATGAGAGAATTTGGAACTCATCATCAACCAAAAGGAACATGGTCGGATGATAGTTCTTTGATGTTATGTTTTATAGAATCCATTATTGAAGGATTTGAAATTAATAAACTTGCTCAAAAATTTGTTGATTGGAAAAACAACGGATACTGGACACCACATGGAAAAGTCTTTGATATTGGGATAACTACGAAAACCGCTATAGATAAAATTCAAAAAGGATGTTTACCACAAGAAGCTGGAGGGAAATTTGAAGATGACAATGGAAATGGCTCACTTATGAGGATTCTTCCAACAATTTTTTTGTTCAAGAACATTCAAAATGAGGACGAACAATTTGAAATAATATCAAATATTTCCTCACTAACTCACGGACATATAAGATCAATTCTAGCTTGCAAATTTTATGTTGATTATGCGGGAAAGCTACTTAAAGGAGATGATAAAGTAGAAGCTTATCACAGCGTTTGTAAGGAATTTATACATTTCATTGAAAGAAAAAAGCTACCTGAAAAAGAGAAAAGAGTGTTGACAAAATTACTCGATGGTAATTTAATGTTAAGAGAAGAAGATGAAATAAGATCATATGGATATGTTGTAAATACACTAATAGCTGGAATTTGGTCATTTTTGAAAGCAAGGACTTATAAAGAAGCTGTCTTAAAAGCAGTTAATTTAGGGGAAGATACAGACACAACTGGAATAGTAACAGGTGGAATAGCTGGATTATATTATGGATATGAAGATATTCCTTCAAATTGGATAAATCAAATAATTCGAGTAAACGAAATTGAAAAACTGATTGAACAGTTAAAAGATAAAACGATGCAGGCAACATAGCGCCAAGCAGCAATGGCCTCATGTAATCTGATAAGTTTGATTGAATGAGATGAGTTTTTCCGTTAAATTGAAAGCATATTTTATGCAAAAGAGGCCACTGCGTCGGCGCTCGGCCGTTGACAGTAATAGAACCATACTGCTGGACATTTTTATTTTTTGCCACAAAAGCTCAAAGGCACGAAGCAAAACTTGTTGATTAATCGCGCTTTGTGTCTTCGTGCCTTTGTGGCGCAAAAAAATATCAGTAGTGTGTAACTCGTCGCCCCTGAGAAACCCTATTCCCCAATAGGACTTGTTTAGAAGCTCGGTTGTAAAGAACTTCCTCGTAAGCCCAAAATTGGCGATACAAGGTACCTGATGAGGCAGCACAAGCCCTCCCAGGTGTAAAAAATAAGCGCCTTGATCTCTCTGAGGCGGATTCTGATGTTGTAAGCAGCCCCAGCCATCAAAGCATTAAAGGCATCCCCCAGGGTTCCGCTCAAGAAGTTACGATCCAGGCCAAAATCGCTTTTCAGATGGCCAATAGTTGGCTCGATGGCGGCTCTGGATCGGAATAAACCTTGGATTATTTTCTTTTCCTTAGCACTCAGGGTACTCGATCCGCGTGAAGGAGTTAATACCTCGGTATCCCCAATTTTGGACCGACCTTTTCCTCCTCGATCGTAGATGACCTTTTTTGGCCGGTCGCCTCCTAATGGCTTAACGATTCGTTCCAGTTGTTCCAGAGTAGGTTCTATCGTATCGCCATCATAGGGATTACCCTCAAAGCACTTCATGGCTACAATCACCCCTTTTTTCACCGTTCGGCTAACCGATACTTTGCAGCCAAACTCATACTTTTTATGCGCTTTGCCTTTGGCAATACAACTCACCTGGGGTTCATGAATGGAGTAGTACTTGTTCTTGTCGCTCCGCTTTTGCTTTAGTAGATCCTTGAAAAACAAGAGATAAGGAGCGTAATGTTCTCGTAATGAATCCGGTAGTTTCGATTCTACCTCCCGCATTAAGCGCCCCGCAATGGTCCTTAGGCGTTTCAGTGCAGCCCTTCGTTTTTGTTCAACACCTTTTTGCCGACTGGGTACTGTGATCTGACGGCGCAGCCGCTTTTCTTCCTTGTCGTAGGTTTGCTTCAACTTAATTTCGCTACTCTTGGCTATACGACGAGTCCAAAACAGAATTTTTGACGCTAGTTTTTGATCGGTGGGATAGGTGATGTTTTTCTCCTGAACTGTGGTGTCCATTTGTACCATCTCCGCTTTTTCTTCCCCCTTGTGTATCTTTACACTCAAGGTCAGGATTTTCTCTACTCCTGATTCACCCACCCTTTTGCGGAACAGCACAAAGTCGGTCGGATCAAATGGTTTCCGCTTTTGAAAATAGGTCTCGCCAGTGAAAAATTGCCAATACGGATTCTCGATCCACCGTGCAATCACTGATTCATCCGACTCATTGAACAATTGCTTGAGGATAAGCAACCCGGCTATTTTTCGAATCGGAACGCTGGGACGACCTTGGTCGGCATAAAAAGCCGAAAGCTCCGCTTCCAGCCATTTCCAGTCCAATTCTTTGGATAGAATCACCAGGTCATGATTCATATCGATTAGCGTTTCGAGTCGTATTTCGCCTTTGCCAGGCCCTAAGCGTCCTAACATTTCTCCCAGTTTTTGACCTAAAATTCAGGATTCTTGATGGAAATATACTGCTTTATTCTTAATATAAAAATTCTATGCCTTTGATTTACAGTGAGGTATTAGTCGATCCTGACTTTGTCAGGGGCGACTATTTAGCTACTCGTGCTTGTTGTTTAAGTTGATCACGCCCAAAGAGATCCTGAAAAGTTGAAGGAGCAGTTTGAGAAATGACAAATCATTTCCCTTGTTGTAATCTCAGATTTTGCAAAGTAGATAAAGTTTCTTCAGTTAAAATTTTCAAATCATAAGGAATACCTAATTCTTTATTTATAAATTCTGAAGCTATATCAACAGCTTTTACTTTCTGGCCAGAAGAAAGTAATTGGGTAACTTTTTTGTAAACAGAATTGATGCAAGGATCGCTCCGTTTAATTACTAACGCATCTTTTAACGTTTTAGGCTCGATTTTTAAAATGCCTCGTCCATAAGTTTTTGATTTTGCTTCTAATGATAATTGACTTGGTCTTGATAAAAAACTAACAAAAATCCATTTCTTCTCAACTTCTGATAGATCTTTGAAATAAATACGATGTATGGAGTTGGTACTTTGAGTATTCCAGCAATTCAATACCATATATGGAGTCTTACTAACTCGGTAGTGAAAAAAAGCATCAGGTGTCTTTCCTGTTTGGATTGAATACCAGGGCTTTCTGCGTAAAGAATGACTCCTCAAATGATATTGATGTTCTATGCCTCTTTGAATATAATCTATGTGCTTTGCATAATCTTCTTCTTTTATTGAGATAAGGAACAATAAATTCTTTTCTCCGTTACTAAGATATTGAGAAAACTCATCAGGATTGGTTAAAATTGGGACTAGTTGATCTGCGCTAAATCCTGTTTCCTTTGCTTTTTGTTTAGGCATAATGAAATAATCAACTGCACCAGTAACAACTCCAATTTTCACATCAGCATAATTAATGAAATTCATATAGCCAAATTCATTCTTATATCTGGACAGTATATGGTCAATACTATTTGCATCAGAGTAAAAAACCCTATCTGAAACCCAATTATCCATTGGTAAATCTGAAAAAGTAATTTCCGATTCTAGAGATTTCGATGCTGCAATTTTTATAGATTCATTCTTTTTGCCATACCCTTTTAGCCATATGACGACTACACGTTCATCAGCTTTATCAAAATATTTGTTACTCAGTGCAACAGCCTTGATTTCATGGAAATTTTCAACAATCCACTTACGAAGAGGAACAGAATAGTCGGCTTGAAGAAAAGCCCACGGTAGTATAGCTCCTATATTCCCATCCTTCTCTAAATGCAGGGAAGCCTTGAGTAGGAAATAGGCCCATAAGTCAGCTTTATTATTTAAGATAGAAAATTCAGAAATAGCATTACGATATTTTTTTATTTTTTCTATATTTTGAGTCTGGTAACGGACATAAGGGGGGTTCATTAAAATAGTCTGAAATAAAATTTCTGGTTGATAAGTAAAAAAGTCTGTTTCTTTCAAATTTGCCTCAGGTAAATGCTTTAGCAATCCATTAACAGGCTTCGTATCACATCCGAAAAGTTGAATTTCAGATGAATTATTTTTTTTCTTAAAGATTCTTTCCGCAGCTAAAAGTAATGAACCTTCACCGTAAGACGGATCAAGTATGGTTCGAGTATTAGCTGTAATAAGAGGGTTTGCCAAATATTCAGCTAAAACTTGCGGAGTATAATACACACCATTTTCCTTTCGATCTTTCATGTTATCCCCCTTTTCCGTAGTAAAAATCTCGCAGCAAATAGTTGCTACTGTGATTCGCATTAAGAAAATGAGCTATTGCAGAATAAAAAGGAACGAGCGTAAGATCTTCGTTCTTCTTAATAAAATCACGCCATTCTGATCGACTTATTATTTCATTTGTTTCATCAGATCTAAATTCGTGAAAGACCATATCTAGCAATAATGCTAAGTTAATTGGATAAAAACGTATTCTAGGGGTAGATAACCAGGGTTTCAATCCCTCTACGTCTATGTTTAGATTGTCAAGTTGAGGAGAAGCTTTTCCGCCATATTGAAGATGATATACTGGCTTAGGGTCTTCATTCGAATTGGGGATAGCATAGTCAAAATGGAATTTCCTAATCAAACAAAACGGCGCTGCATTATTTTCACAAATAGAAAGTACATAAGTGACCAAACTAAATTTGGGAGACACTTTTGCTTCAATTATGATCCTCCTTGTTTCTTTTTCAATTAAAAGATCGAAATTACAGCCAAATTCAAATCCATGATCTTTCAAAGATTTATCACTTGTGGGTGTTGTATAGAAAATTGTGTCAGCTTGTGTGGATAATTGACTAAACGACTTCCTTATGTACGGTTGATCAGCCAAAAAACGAAGAGTATTTCGCTCGTTTTTCACAAAAACTAGATAGTCTGGGTATTGATAAATGCTCATTCTAATGGTTTCA
>JAAFHQ010000403.1 GCA_013298445.1 Chitinophagales bacterium
CAGTGCAACATCTATATTGCGGATATTGATTTTATTCCACCGCCGCCTTGCCCGGAGGGCGATTTGGAATGGATTGCTTTTGTCGATGTGCCCAATGTGCCCACGCCACCTACCGATTTCACCATTTATCAATACTTGATGGAGGAAAAGCCTTTTGCTTTTAATGCGGTGTATGATGCGGAGATGAATTTGCTGTTTATGGATGAGGAATTGACAGGGGTGAGGATTTTGGGGTGATATTTTATGAAATACACTCCAAAAACTGGCCATCATGATCAAAGATTGTGTATTCTGCCTCTACAGTTGAACGTTTTTTATCGAATTGAATGAACGTTTTCACTTCCTCCATGGCATCAAAAACCTTATAATAATTCTCTCCTTCATGGAAATACCGCGTGTCATCAAAATTCAAAACGATTCCCGTAGCCACTTCAGCACGGATTAAAACAAAGCTGCCTATACTCGTTTTAGGAATTTCCATACCCAAAATTTTAAGCTGCGTCATCCTACATTCAGTCTCCGCAGCCAACCCATGGATTTATCCGTGGGAGGCCACACTACCGCCTCACCCCATGAATTTATTCGTGGGTGAAATAAATGGCTTGAAGCCATTTATTTCACAATGCTCCCATTGCTCACCCCTACCGCTGGGCTCACCAAACGCAATCTTCCATCCGGTTCCTCCGCGCTCAAAATCATCCCATTCGACTCAATGCCCCGCAATTTGCGTGGAGCCAAATTCGCTACGACTACCACCTGTTTACCTGGCAATTCTTCCGGCCTAAAATGCTCCGCAATACCCGAAACAATCGTCCGCTCTTCAAAACCCAGGTCAATTTGCAATTTCAGCAGCTTATCCGCTTTGGGTACTCGTTCAGCAGAAAGGATGGTGCCCACCCGCAGGTCAATTTTGGCAAAATCCTCGTATTGGATCACTTCTTTCAATGCAGGCAGTTCGGTATTGGTCACTTCGTTCGTTTTTAAATCCTGAGCAGCAGGTGCATTTTTAATTCTTTCCGCTTCGGCAGCCAAAATCGCCGCCAGTTTGTCCTTTTGGCGGTTTACAATCTCCAGGCGACTGGTATCACGCCGATCGTTGATTTTGGGAAACAATACTTCTACTTCTCCAACCTGATGCCCCGCAGGAACAATGGCCAGTCCGTTTTCCAGTTTGTGCAGCAACTCCGCCCAATCCCCATTCTGCACTTCGGGCAAACCAATCAATTTGCGGAAACGTGGCGAGGTAAAGGGAATAAATGGATGCGCCGCCAAACTTAACAAGCCCACGATCTGCAAGCAGATGAACATACACTCGCGAATGACCGGGCTATCGGGATTTTCCTTGTAAATGTTCCAGGGCGATACATCCTGCAAGTAGGTATTGCCGTAGGTAGAAATCTCCAAAAAGGTTTGGCTCGCCGCTTTGAAACTAAATGCGTCCAATTCCTCACTGAAGCGCTGTACCAAGGCAGTGACATCGGCCAGTTTATCCTGAAGGTCGATCTTGAGTTCCGGTACTTGCCCACCAAAATACTTGTGGGTGAGGGTAATCACCCGGTTGACAAAGTTGCCCAAGTTGTCGGCCAGTTCTTTATCGTGGTAGTCCACAAAGTCGTCCCATTTGAAATCCGCGTCGCGGTTTTCAGGCATGTTGCGCAGCAACGCATAGCGCAATGCATCTTCTTTATTGGGAAAATCTGCAAATTCTTCCAGGTAGTTGTGTTGTTCGATGCCCCAACCCCGCGATTTGGAGAATTTTTGGCCCTCAAAATTCAGGAATTGATTGGCTGGCACGTTTTTAGGCAGCGCAAATTCGCCGTGCGCCTTGAGCATAGCCGGGAAAATGATACAGTGGAAAACGATGTTGTCTTTGCCAATAAAATGGATCAATTCTACATCGTCACCTTTCCAATAGTCCTCCCAGTTTTTGCCATTGTCCAGCGCCCATTGCTTGGCTGCGGAGATGTATCCAATGGGGGCATCAAACCATACATACAATACCTTCCCTTTTCCTTCGGGCAGCGGCACGGGGATGCCCCAATCCAGGTCCCGAGTAATGGAACGAGGATGTAAGCCACCATCCAGCCAGGACAGGCATTGGCCCAATACGTGGTTTTTCCAAGTCTTAGGGTCATGGTGTTGTTTGCCATCGAGTACTCCGGTTTCAACCCACTGTTTCAGCCACTCGGTGTGGTTGTCGAGTTTAAAGTACCAGTGTTTGGTTTTTTTCAGAACGGGTGTTTTGCCACTCAACGTAGAGCGGGGATTGATCAGTTCCAGGGGTGAGAGGTCGGAACCACAGTTTTCACACTGGTCGCCAAAGGCTTCGGTATGTCCACATTTTGGACAAGTACCAATGATGTAGCGATCGGCCAGGAATTGATCGTAGTCCTCGTCGTAGTATTGTTCAATAAAATGCTCTTCAAACTCATCCCCTTTTTCGTGCAAACGCAGGAAAAAATCTTGGGACGTTTTGTGGTGAATCGGCTCACTGGTGCGGTGGTAGATGTCGAAGGAGATGCCCAGTTGTTCAAAAGTAGCCTTATTCAGTGCATGGTATTTGTCGATGATCTCCCGTGGACTGATGCCTTCTTTTTTGGCTTTGATGGTAATGGCCGCGCCGTGTTCATCCGAGCCACATACCCATACCACCTCCTTGCCAAGCATCCGCAGGTAACGTACGTAGATGTCAGCAGGCAAATAAGCGCCAGCCAGGTGGCCCAGGTGAAGGGCGCCATTGGCGTAAGGCAAAGCGGAGGTGATCAAATATTTTTTTGACATGGTAACACAGTTGTAGTGGAGTCGCGTTATAATTTGGCGCGAATATAAGCTTTTGTCCAACGATATCTACCTATAAAATGGTTCCATCAAATCTTTGGAGCATGTAAATAAAACCTAATTTTTACAATTATTCGATATACATGGAATGCAATTAGTTGTATATTTGGCCATTGTTTTTAGAGCTCTAGTCTTCTGCATACGCTTAGTCGTCCGTTCCAGTATTATTTTCAGCCTTCTACACTATCTAGCCACATTATTTCTTGTTCTAAATCAAACAGTCTTTGCCATGCGGCAGGCTAAGCGTACACTATGCAATACTAGTTCTAAACAATCATGTGGCAGCCCCTTCCCTTCTGGGGCTGTCCTGCGCTAAGGAATGGGTGTGATAACTTTCCACCCGTTCCTTTTTATTTTGCTTTTTTGCTACCTTGCCAGCAAGTAATTGGATCCATGCAAATCAACCCTTTTCGGGCGCTCTTGCCACATTTGGAAAAAATTGAATCAAACGACGCTTTTTTTGCTGCCGTAAAAGAAGAGTTTCCCCATTTTGCACAAACTGCTTACTTTGAATCGCGGGAAATGCCAGCCCTTTACCTTTGCTCCATTGAATCTGCCAGTCATAAGGCCCTAGGCATTGTCGGGTGTGCCCATATTCAGGACTATTTGCAAGGGGCCATCAAACGCCACGAGAATACCATCCCTGCCAAGGAGGAAGTGCAAATCCGTTTGTGGAAGGAACAACAGGCGATGATAAAACCCGTCTTATTGGCCTATCCTAGCGTACCTGCAATTGAAGCCTGGATGCAAAAAATCGCGACAAACCAGGCTCCAAGTTTAGAAATCCCCTTCCCGGCCGAGGAACAAACCTACCAAATTTGGGAAATCGCTGACCCGGTGGAATTGCAATACATTCAGGAGTTGTTTGCGGCCTTTGTACCCCGGTCCTACATTGCCGATGGGCACCATCGCTGCTCTTCTTCGGCAGTTTTGTATGAGCGAGACTTGATATACGGGAAGGCTGATCCTCATTTTTTGGTAGCCCTTTTTCCATCAAATCACTTAAACATCCAGGCTTTTCACCGCGTCCTGGATGAGGTAAATTGGACTGCGGATGAGTTGCTTAAAAAGCTCGAACCCTACTTTCACATCGAAGCCAATACTAGTGCGGTACCTCCAGCGCAGAAATTTGAATGGGGTTTATTGGTAGAAAAACAGGCTTTTCGCCTAACTTGGAGCCGAGATTTTCTGGAGCATTATCATTGGGAAAAAGCCATTTTGGATACCCAGTTATTCAATGAAGTGGTTTTGCCAAATGTGTTTGGCATCGTCAATGTGCGCCAGGAACCCAGATTGACTTATGTTGAAGGAGCCAAAGGAATGGCCCATTTGCAACAAGTACAACAACTCAAACCCCAACGCGTAGCCTTTGCCCTCTACCCCATCGACTTGCAGGAAATGATGTTGCTGGCAGATCACAATCAGGCTTTGCCACCTAAGTCAACCTGGTTTGAGCCGAGGATGAAAAATGGGGTAGTGGTGCGCCCTTTTCCAATTTAAACATCAACACAAAAAACGACTCATGATACGGAAGATCAGCGCTGATCGCCTTTATACTGGAACCACCGATGTCGCATTGCCCGACAAGGTTGTGATCTTTGACCCCCAAGGCACCATTTTGCAAATTGATGATTTAGCGGCACATGACTCAGCCAGTGTGGAAAAACTGGAAGGTGCCATTGTGCCCGGCTTCATCAATACCCACTGCCACCTGGAGCTTTCCCACATGAAGGACAAGGCCAATACCGGAACCGGGCTGGTGCCTTTTTTACAAACGGTGGTCAATTTCCGCGACATTTCCATGGAGGAAATCCTGGATGCCATCGATCGCGCTGATGCCGAAATGTGGGAAGGGGGCATCATGGCCGTAGGCGACATTTCCAATAAAGCGGATACTGCTGCACGCAAGAACCAAAGCCAGATCCAGTACTACACTTTTGTAGAGTTTTTTGACTTCTTGCAGGAAGAGGGTGCTGATAACTGGTTCAACAACTTCAAACCCGCCTACGACCAGCAAAGTGATAGCAACCGCAATCGCAAAAGTGCGGTGCCCCACGCGCCCTATACGGTTTCGCGCAACTTGTTCAAAAAAATCAATGCACTGAACCAGCCGGGCTGCACAGTCAGCATCCACAACCAGGAAACGCCGGGTGAAAATGCTCTTTTCCAGACTAAAACCGGGAGTTTTTTGGAGTTTTACACTGGCTTCGGTTTCCCCTTGGATCAGTTCCAGCCTAGTGGCAAAAGCTCCATCCATTATGCGCTGGAAAACATGGATCCGGCCTGTCGCACCCTTTTTGTACACAACACCGAAAGTACCCGCGAGGACATCCGCGCTGCTCAGGCCTGGAATCAGGATATTTATTGGGCCACTTGCCCCAATGCCAATTTGTTCATCGAAAACCGCCTGCCAAATTACCAGTATTTCCTAGATACGGAGGCTAAGGTCACCATTGGTACCGATAGTTTGACCTCGAACTGGCAATTGTCGGTGCTGGAAGAAATGAAAACCATCGCGCGTTTCCAGTCTTATGTGCCTTTTACGACGATTTTGCGCTGGGCCACGATCAATGGGGCGGAGGCGCTGGGTTTTGAAGACAACTTGGGGAGTATTGAGGTGGGTAAACGGCCAGGATTGCTGTTGTTGAATTTGGGGGAGGATGAGAAGTTGAGGGCGGATACGGTTGTAAAAAGGATTATCTGAGTCAAAAGTCATGTATTCGGAACTTAACTCAAAAAAATCGTAACTATTTAGCACACTTCATTTTTTTTACCACAAAGGCACAAAGACACAAAGGCATTAAGTTCTAAAATGTTGTGTCTTTGTGCCTTTGTGATAAAAAATTCCGCCGCAGGCGGCTGCTAAATAGTTACAAAAAATCATAAATTGCTTGATAATCAAACCGTCT
>JAAFHQ010000404.1 GCA_013298445.1 Chitinophagales bacterium
ATACTGCAAGCCAGAAGGTACGGGATTGGCAAGCCTTGGGCGAAAAGGTAGTGTTTACCAATGGTTGCTTCGACCTCCTGCATTACGGGCATTTGCACTATTTGGCGCAGGCGCGGGATTTGGGGCAAAGACTGGTACTAGGCCTGAATTCGGCTGCTTCGGTATCGCGCCTGAAAGGGCCACACCGCCCCATCAATGACGAACATACCCGCATCTGGCAAATGGCTTCCCTACAATTTATCGACATAGTAGTAACGTTTGAAGAAGATACCCCCTGGGATTTGTTGCAGGCACTCCAACCGGATATATTGGTGAAAGGGGGCGATTATGCGCCGGAAAGCATCATTGGGGCTGATATTGTGATAGGGCGGGGGGGGAAAGTGATGACCTTGCCTTTTGTAGATGGATATTCAACTACTTCGATTGAACAAAAAATTAAAAACAGTTGAGAGGTTGAGGGAGGTTGAGAAGGTTGAGGCTACCGCAGCGGCTTAGACAAGGACATGTCTAAGCCGCTGCGGTAGCCTCAACCTTCTCAACCTCCTCAACTTCTCAACCATTCAATATTCTCCGATGAGAAAACAACTCCTTTTTTTCATTTTTCTCTCCGTAAATCTTGGTGCCCTCCAAGCCCAAAGCAGCCCCATTCCCCGTGGCAACTACGCCTACTCCATTCTGGATCGCCTGGAAATCCTTGGTGGCATCGAAGCACCTTATCACTCTTCGCTCAAATACTACGCCCGCAGCAAAGTCACCCAATTTGCCTTGCAACTGGATACCTTATCCTCCGCCAAGTGGTCGACTTTGGATCGTGAGGACTTGAACTATCTTTTTCTCGACAACAATGAATGGCTGGGGCAAGCCGCTTTGCCCAATACCATCGGCGGACCCAAATACCAGCCAAGAGGGGATAGTGTAGTGAACATGATCGAAGCCAGTTTGCGCAGCAGCCATTACCAGCGCAGCAAGCGGCAACTCTTCAAATGGCTTTACCCTACGCCAGCCAACCTACTGGAGGTAAACACCCCCGATTTTCATTTGCGCGTCAACCCAGTCCTCAACATGCAACTGGGCAAAACCAACGATGATGCGCAAAATTTTTTCCAATACTCCCGTGGTGTGGAGCTACGGGCAGGCATCGACGACCGGGTATTTGTGTACATGAACTTGTTGGAAAACCAGGCTCAATACCCCCAGTATGTGCGGGATTTGTACAACAAAACCTATGCTTTACCTGGCGTAGCCTTGGTGAAAAATTACAACAGCAAGTTCCTGAAATTCAACAATGGCTATGATTTTTTGCTGAGCGATGGGTATGTGGGTTTTAATTTGACGCGGCACATTGGCACTCAATTTGGCTTTGGCCGCAATTTTATTGGCAATGGGTACCGCTCCCTGCTTCTGTCCGATTTTTCGCCCAATTACCTCTACCTCAAGTTGAATTGGCAGATCTGGAAGTTTCATTTCCAAAATATTTTTGCCGAAATGGTGTCCTCCTCGCCCAATTTTAACGGCAACAATATCATCGAGAAGAAAAAATACATGGCTGCTCACCACCTGAGCATCAACCTGGGGCCAAACCTCAACCTGGGGCTTTTTGAAACTGTGATGTTCTCCCGACCCGACCACTTTGAATTCCACTACCTCAATCCGGTCATTTTTTACCGGGCAGTAGAGCAAGGTTTGGGCAGTCCTGACAACGTGATTCTGGGTTTTGATGGCAAGTGGAACCTGTTTCGCAAAATCCAACTTTACGGCCAGTTGACCATCGATGAATTTTTGTTCAAACGGCTCATTTCTGATAATCAAGGGTATTGGGCCAACAAATTTGCCCTGCAAGCGGGCTTGAAATACGTGAATGCATTGGGCATAGATCACCTGGATTTGCAATTGGAATACAACTTGGCCAGGCCCTACACCTATGCCCATTTCGACACAGCATCCGCTTACACCCAGATTAACCAGCCCCTGGCGCACCCACTCGGCGCGAATTTTAAAGAATTCATCGCTATGCTGCGCTATCAGCCTTTCAAAAAACTGGTGTTGGATGCTCGCTACATCAGAGCCAATTTTGGGGAAGACGGCCCGACCGATAACTGGGGCGGCAACATCCTACTCAACAACTACCAATTCCAGCGCGAATACGGCAATTTCATCGGTCAGGGCATTGCTGCCGAAACTTCTTTGCTGGGTTTGGACCTGAGTTACCAATTAGCGCATAATGTTTTCATTGATCTTCAGTATTTTTACCGCCGAAAGGACAGCGCCGAAAACGCGCGAGATCAAAAAGCCCAATTCATCAGTGCCGGAGTGCGGGTGAATATGGGGAAACTTAGAATGGACTTCTAATAGGTTGAGAAGGTTGAGAGGGTTGAGAAGGTTGAGGCTACCGCAGTGACTTGAACAAGGACTTGTCAAAATTGCTGCGGTAGCCTCAACCTTCTCAACCTCCTCAACCTTCTAAACCCTCTTAACACAACTTTATGGCAACCCAAACAAATCCTTCAGTAGCCTACTTCTGTATGGAGTACGGCTTGGACCAATCCTTCAAGGCTTATGCAGGTGGTCTGGGCATTCTGGCGGGCGACTACATGAAAGGCGCCAAAGACCACAATTTTCCCATTGTTGGCATTGGTATCAAATGGAAACAAGGCTACACCGATCAGCGGATCGACCCCATGGGTAAGCCTTATGATACTTACCACAACTACAACTACGACTTTATGGAAGACACTGGAGTCAGTGTCACCGTAGAAATTCGGGGATTGGAAGTGGAATGTAAAGTATGGAAACTCGAAGCCTTCGGCAACGCACCACTTTATCTGCTGGATACCGATATCCCCGGCAACAACGATACCTGGGTGACCGGGCAATTGTACGGCTGGTTCGGCGAAGAGCGCATCGCGCAGGAAATTGTATTGGGCATCGGTGGTGTACGGGCTTTGCGCAAACTGGGCATCAAGGTAGATGTGTACCACTTCAACGAGGGGCACGCCCTTTTCGCGGGTTTTGAATTGCTGCGCGAAAAAATGGAAGAAGAAGACCTGGAATTTGAAGAAGCGGTGGATGCTGTGAAAAGTGAGGTCGTCTTCACCACCCATACCCCCATCTTACAGGGCAACGAGTCGCACCCCATCGAGCGCATTATGTACATGGGCGCAAACATGCACCTGACTTGGGAGCAATTGGAAGAGCTGGGGGGCAGCCCATTCAACATGACTGTTGGGGCGCTGCGTTTGTCCAAAAAATCAAACGCCGTAGCGCAATTGCACGGCGAGACCTCCAATAAAATGTGGGCGGAAATTGAGGATCGTTCCGAAATTATCGCCATCACCAATGCCATTCACAAGCCTACCTGGGTGGATCCGGCGATGATCGCCGCAGCTGAAAACGATGGTGATCTTTGGGCGACTCACTTGCAGAACAAACGTTCGATGATCGACTTCATCGAAGCCAAAACGGGGCACCGCCTGGATGAGAACAACCTGATTATTGGTTTCTCCCGCCGTGCTGCACCATACAAACGCTCTGACCTGATCTTTACCGATCCTGAAATCATCGCACCACTGCTGGAGTCGCGAAAGGTCCAGATCGTTTTCTCCGGTAAAGCGCACCCGTTGGATGATACCGGCAAGGGCATTGTGGCCAACCTGGTGAAAATGGCGCGCCAATACCCTAAAGCGGTCATCTTCCTCGAAAACTACGACATGGCTATCGGGCGCATGCTCACGCGTGGCTCGGACATCTGGTTGAACAACCCCCGCCGTCCGCTCGAAGCGAGTGGTACTTCCGGGATGAAGGCAGCCATGAACGGGGTACTGAACTTCTCCATCTTGGACGGCTGGTGGCCCGAAGCTTGCGAGCACGGTGTGAACGGCTGGCAATTTGGTGATGCTTACGAAAACGAAGAGGATGTAGAGGCTCACGATGCACATGACCTCAAGGCAATGTACGACGTACTCCTGAAAGAGGTGATTCCAACGTACTACGATAACCGCAAAAAATGGGTCGCCATGATGAAGGCGAGTATCTTGAGTACAAAGGACCAGTTTGCGGTGAAACGGATGTTGGAGGAGTATTATGAGTTGTTGTATAAGGCGTAGGTAGTCTTTGATACTGAATAAATTGGAAGGGTTTGAGGGCTTCAAAAGAAGTGCCTCAAACCCTTTTATATTCAAAACATAGATATGAGCTTCGACTTGATATTTGGACTAAACCGCCTAATCATTGGCCTTGTTGTTTTTCTAATGAGTTATCAAGTGATCAAAACTTCACCTAATGGTTGGATTGCCAAAAATCCTGTTTTGTTTAAATGGTTGAGTGGATTTTTGGTTGTTTCCGGGAGCTATTCAATCTTTGCAGCGATTCTGATTCCAGAAAAGCCTAAACAGGAGATGTGGACCGAAAATGACAAAAAAATTCTGATTCAAAATTGCATCAAAGATTCAGGCGAAAATGCTAAAAAATATCCTGATCACATCAAAGCATATTGCATTTGTTCCATGAGTAATATCACGGACAGTATTCAAAAAGACGTTTACCTGGCTTTATTGAAAAAACCAATCAAAGAACAATTGGAAGCACAATTCAAGTATTTTGAAGATTGTTTGGATGAGTTGAATAGGAAAATTAAGGAAGAGAAGGAAAAGAACCAGCAATAGCTTGGTTTTCAATTTTTTTTTGGATAAATTACTTTCAATCTCTTTTCCTGTTTTTTATGTGGGTTCTAAGCCATTGTGTCATCTTCATGGCATCAAGAATATGTCAATAAGCAATTTATTTTCTTGTCGCCACCTTAACCAACCTGTCAAAGGGTTTTTGCATTGATCAATAAAATCGTGGCAAGGTTCTCCTTCATGTAAACTGTTTTCATCATTGTAGAAACAATCGTACTTTACTTTTACCCAATCACCCTTAATGTCCATTGGGCAAAACATTTCGTAGCCTTGCGGAATTGCCAAAGTATCTGCATTGTCTTTGGGGGCAATTCTTAATGGTAAAATTGCCGAAATCTCGCCAGTATTGGCTGTAAGTCGCCTTATTCCGTAAGATTGCAAGATGTATTCGTCCCAAGTCTTGAAATCATAACTTTTCGTCTTCGGGAAATATTTAGTGTCGGAAGCGTTGATTATAACTTTATATGCCTTGTCTGATTTTGCGATACAAACGAAGTGCATAATTCCGTAGTCGGGTTTGAAAAATTTTGAGCATAAATTTATGCGGGTTTCATCTTCATACATATCCCAACTTGCGTATTTATTGTTCAATAAACTGTCATTATATAGGTCAAATTTTGCTGGTGCAATGATTAAACCATTGCCTAAGCTTGATACTTCATTATCATAACTACAATTATACTCAAGCTTGGTCAATTTGTCACCTTTCGCATCAGAAGCGGCTTTAGGAGCTATTTCTGTCAATGTGTCTTCATTATTAATGGTGTTTTTTTTGTTATCCGCAGATTTTGTTTCACAACTCTGGATAAACAAGATGGTCGATATGATGATCAATTGTCTCATTTTTGGTTGTCTTTAAATTTTAAGCCCGAAGCTTCATTTGAGTATCGAATCCGTTTTTTTGCCAAACTGTCTTTCTTTACCCATTACCATTGTTATCTGTCCTCCTTGTTAAGAAACTTTTCAATCATCGGAACCACCAGGTCGCTGGTTTTAAAGCCTGGTTTTATGGTAGTAATTTCTCCCATGTAATCTCCGTGTCCACCTGGAATGATAGCCAATTGGGAATTG
>JAAFHQ010000405.1 GCA_013298445.1 Chitinophagales bacterium
GCTGCTACAGGTGGCTTCGAGGGAAGCATTGAACCACTGACGGCGATGGTATCTAAAAAATTGGTTTTTATACTGGACGAAATAGTGTCATTACAAATCGTTGGAACAATTGCTGATGCTTTGTCGAGTAGGATATTACCATTGTATGGTTCCAATTTTGAAGCTTCATAAAATGCTTCAAAAATTAAAAAGGTATAATTTTGGGTAGGTTCTAGGGTGAAATCGAATCGCTGCCAAGTTGAATTTTTCACTACTGATGATTGCGCCAATAACTCTTGGCGGGAATGAGGCGAAAAGCCTGCATAAATCCTAAGTCGAACTCCTTTGTTATAATTAACCAATTGTTCAGTTACCCTACTATTGCTTAAGTACTGCAGACTTCGGGCAAGGTGGATGCTAAATTCATAACATTTGCCTCCTTCCAATGGGCTGCTTAATCGTTGACTTACTCTCTCCCAGGTTTCATTGTCCCTTACCACCATACCAAGGTAAGTATCGCCTTCCAAGGGCAACATGGTCACCCCAAACTCACCACTGGGCTGGGTGTCCGGCTCTGATTCACCAGGAAATCCACAATCGATCCAATCTCTGGGAGTTTGGCTGTGGCGAGGGGCATCTTCAAACGAAGCATTGCGGAGCACAATCGTCCCCTGTTGAGCATACAACACAACACCTGCAAACAGTAGGCATAGCGTGCCCAATAGTTTGAGTTTAGCTTTTTCCATAACCAGTTGAGTTTTATCTGTTTTACAATTCCAAAATCTTTACATCCACCCTTTGATTCTTGGGGTCATTTTTCACTGCTGAAACGGGTTGCGTTTTTCCATAACCCTTCATCACCAGGCGCTCTTGTACAACCCCTTTACTGATCAAATAATTCCCGACGGCGGCAGCCCGGCGTTGGGACAAACGGTTGCAAAAATTGTCCTCACACAGGCCGTTGGTATGGCCACCAATCTCGATGAGTACGCCCGGGTTATTGGTCAAAAATTTCACCAAATCGTCCAATTGTGGGTAGGACGCCCGATTGATGATCGTATCGTTGACGGAAAAATTGATGCTCGACATGCGGAAGGTTTGCCCCTTGCTGAGGTCTTCCGTTTTGAGGGCGCTGAAGTTTGGATTGAGTACTACTTTGGCCTCAGCTACAGGTGGCTGAATCTGTGCAGGAGGAGGGGTGGTGACAATGGGATTGACCACACTGTCTTTTTTAGGTGGCGTGACCTTGGCTACTTCCGGCTTTTCCTCGCAGTCTTCCGTAATGGGCGTGATGGGGGAGGCATTGTCCAGCAGGAGGTTGCCATTGTAGGGAAACAAATTTGGCGTTTTGTAAAAAGCCTCGAAGGTAATGTGGGTATAATCGTCAGTAGGTTCAAAGCGGAAGTTGTATTCCAGCCAGCGAAAATGTACAATCAGATTGGTTTCCGCCAACAAGAACTGACGATCACAAGCAGAAAAACCGCCGTAGATGCGGAGCTTGGCCGGGGTGCCGTAATTGGCTTGTCCCCCTTTGGCTTCACTTTGGCCGATGTATTTTTCACTGCGCGCCAGGAAAATTTTGAACTCGTAACACTTGCCCCCTTTCAGTGGTTTACTCAGTTTTTGGCTGATTTTTTCCCAGGTTTCGTTGTCGCGCACCACCATGGCCATGTATGTCTTGCCGTGTTGGGCAGGAGTAGTTACGCCAAAATCACCACTGGGTTGGATATCCGGTGCCAGGGCAGCATCAGCGTTACAATTCACCCAACCTTTAGGCAAGTGATTGGCCTGGGGTACATCCTCAAATGAAGGGTTCTGCAAATAAATCAGGGTATCTTGTGCAAAAACACCAGAACATACTGTGCTGAACAAAACAGCTGCAGCAAAAAACAACTTGTACATACGTTGATATTTCAAAGCGGAACCTGCTACAATTCCAGGATTTTTATCTCCACCCTTTGGTTCAAGGGGTCGTTCTTAACTGCCGATAGTGGCTGGGTTTTGCCATATCCTTTCACTTCCAGGCGATTAGCTATGATTCCCTTTTTGATCAAATAATTGGCCACGGCTCTGGCCCGACGCAAAGATAAACTATTGCAGTAAGTATCGTCGCACAGACCATTGGTGTGCCCACCAATTTCAATCACCACTTTATCATTTTGCTTCAGGAAATTGTTGAGCTTATCTAAATCCGCATAAGAACTGCGGTTCAAAGTGGTATCATTCACGTTAAAAACAATGGAGCGTATCCTGATGGTTTGCCCTTTTGTAAAACTATCCAGAGTATCCAGGTTAGGGTTCTCGATGACTTTCGGGCCTTTAGGCGTGGTGTTTACAGTCGTGGTGTTGACTGGAGGTTTTACCGGGGTTGAGACCTGAGGATCTCTGGGCCTAGGGTTGTCTACTGTTGGGTTTCGGGTACCTCCAGTAGTTTTAGGGCCATTTGAAGTATCTTTTACCGGAGGTGGTGTGGGCGTTTTAGTGATGACTACAGGTTTTTCCTTTTCCTTACAGGGCACGACGGTTAAGGCAGAAGCATTGTCCAGCAAAATGTTGCCATTGTAAGGAAACAAGTTGGGCGTTTGATAAAATGCCTCAAAGGTGATGTAGGTAAAATCATCATTTGGCTCAAAGCGGAAATTAAATTCTTTCCAGGCGAAACTCCCAACCATAGCAGATTCGGCCAATAAATATTGTCGATTACAAGGAGAAAAGCCCCCGTAAATCCTCAATTTGACACTCCGATTGTAATTTACCTCTTTTTCACTCAGTCGACTTTGGCTCAGGTATTGCGGGCTTTTGGCCAAATAAATGCTAAATTCATAACACTTGCCATTTTCCATTGGGCTACTTAGTCTTTGGCTTACTCTTTCCCAGGTTGAATTATCCCGCACAACCAGCCCCAGGTAGGTATCTCCGTGCTGGGGTAACATGGTTACTCCGAACTGGCCACTGGGCTGCACGTCCGGCTCTGACTCTCCGGGAAAGCCACAGTCGATCCAGTCCTTTGGCGTTTGGCTATGGCGAGGGGCATCCTCAAAAGACGGGTTTTTGAGTTGAATTTTTTGCTCCTGGGCTTGTGCAAAGTTGCTGGTTCCTCCGAAAACAAGTACCAGGGCCCCAAAAAAGAATAGTCCACTCCTCATATAACAGTATTTTCGGATAGTTTGCCTAATTGGAAAAGGAACGTTTAAAGGGTATCAAATGGTCTTTTCTTCTACCCAAATTATAACATTTAGGCAAAAAAAGAAAGGCTTAGGCCCCTTGGATGGGTGAAAATTTCAATTTTAACTAAAATTTTCACCTTTCCTTTGGTTTATAGCCCAGCCTTTCACTACTACAAAACTACCGTTTCCGGTCAAATTATTACCTTTTCTCTTTCACTTTTTATTGAAAAGCATTGAGTCCGGTCACATCATTGCCCGTAATCAGCAGGTGAATATCGTGAGTACCCTCATAGGTGAGCACGGTTTCGAGGTTCATCATGTGGCGCATCACCGGGTATTCGTTGGTAATGCCCATCCCGCCGTGGATTTGCCGGGCTTCGCGGGCTACTTCCAGGGCCATGTGGACGTTGTTGCGTTTGGCCATCGAAATTTGTGCGGGAGTAGCTTTGCCCTGGTTGGCCAAAGTACCCAGGCGCCAGGCCATCAGTTGTGCTTTGGTAATTTCGGTGATCATTTCTGCCAACTTCTTCTGTGTCAATTGGAACTGACCAATTGGCCGACCAAACTGCATGCGTTCTTTAGAGTACCGCAACGCCGAATCGTAACAATCCAGCGCAGCCCCAATTACCCCCCAGGCAATGCCATAACGGGCTTTGGACAAACAAGACAATGGCCCTTTCATCCCTTGTACATTGGGAAGTACATTGCTTTTGGGCACCCGTACGTCTTCAAAAACCAGTTCACCAGTGATGGAAGCACGCAGCGACCATTTGCCGTGAATTTCAGGGGCGGTAAAACCCTTCATGTCGCGTTCCACAATCACCCCACGCACCACTCCACCTTCGTCTTTGGCCCAAACCACGGCTACATCGGCCAAGGGGGAATTCGTGATCCACATTTTGGCACCGTTGAGGATATAGGAGTCTCCGTCTTCTTTGATGTTGGTCACCATCCCGTTGGGATTGGAACCATGATCGGGTTCAGTGAGGCCAAAACAACCGATGAAGTCACCATTGCCCAACTTGGGTAGGTATTTGCGGCGTTGTTCCTCCGAACCAAAGCGATAGATCGGGTACATCACCAGGGAGCCTTGTACCGAGGCCATGGAACGAATCCCTGAGTCGCCGCGCTCCAATTCCTGCATAATGATGCCATAGGCAATTTCATCCATGCCGCCACCGCCGTATTCTTCGGGTAAACTCGGTCCAAAAGCACCAATTTCGGCCAGTCCTTTGAACAAATGAGTAGGGCACTGCGCCCGATCTGCATATTCTTCAATGATGGGAGTTACTTCTTGTTTGACCCAGGTACGTACTGCATCGCGGGCTAAGAGGTGGTCTTCGCTGAGCAGCTCGTCAATGTTGTAATAATCGTGCCCCTGAAAGCGATCCTCACGTGCTCGCTTCTGAATTGGCGATGTGCTCGCCCCATTTTCTAAGGACATACTGTTAGTTTTTTGTGGTTAGGATTGCAATAATTGATTCAAACGACAAAAATACGGATTTATCCTACTCAGTTTTAGTATTTTCGCGCCGTTAAAACAGTTATTATGACGACGATTGCGCTGGAGGGTATGCAGTTTTTTGCCAATCATGGCTACTACGAAGAAGAACAGGCTACCAACACCTATTTCATTGTAGATGTGTACGTGCAAATTGGGGACAAAAGTATGCGCGAGGTGACGATTGCCGACGACCTCACGGGTACGGTCAACTACGAAATGATCTACGAGATTTGCAAAATGGAAATGAAAAAAACCACCCGCCTGATTGAAACCCTGGCGCAGCGCATTTACAATCGCCTGAAAATGCAGTTTCCTTTTGCCACCAAGATAGAAGTGAAGTTGAGTAAAAAGAACCCACCGCTGGCGGGCGTGGTGGAGCGGGCATATGTGCACATTACGCAATGATTGTCGCGTTAGAGTTTATTCTTCTTCTTGTTCCTCTGCCCATTCAGAGGCCATCTCTTCGGTAGGGGCCTCCTCCAACCAAAAATTATTCATGCCTTCCCCTTGTAGCACTTTCACTTTGGCCAGGTTAACCAGATCTAGCAGGGCCAGGAAGGTAATGATGGCGTGGATGCGGTCTTTACATTCGCCGAAGATGGCTACAAAATCGGCCCGGCGTCCATTGCTGATGCGGCTGTAAATGAATTCCTGTTGGCCTTCGATGGTGTGGTTGAAACGGGCAATCTGATGTACGGCCTTAGGCTGGGGCGTTTCAAAACGCGTCATCACACTTTCAAAAGCACGTAGGAGTCGGAAGAGCGTCAAGGATTCCAGCTCCGTGTCGACCAAGGCTTTGGTGGCAATCTGCTGGAGCTCCTGGGTGATGTTGCCCCGAACTTCCTGCATGGCGCGGTGCTCTTCCATTTCGCGCATTTCGTCGAGCACACTTTTGTAGCGTTTGTACTCCAACAGGCGTTGTACGAGTTCGTCGCGAGGGTCAATCTCGTTGCCTGCTTCGTCCAGTTGTTTGCGGGGCAGTAACAATTTCGCCTTGATCCGGCAGAGGGTGGCCGCCACCAGGATGAACTCACTGGCCATGTCGATATTCAGCTGCTCCAGGTGGTGCAGGTACTCCAAAAAATCGTCGG
>JAAFHQ010000406.1 GCA_013298445.1 Chitinophagales bacterium
AAGTCACCAATGGCCAATACGAGCTTTTTTTACAAGACTTGTTGAAAAACAAAGACTTTGATCAAATTGCCCAATGCCGGATTCATCCAGTGGATTGGCAGGCCATGTTACCAGAAAACTTGAGCAAAACGCCCCTGGAACAAGTTTTAAAAAATGGCCACCCTTCCGGCCCCGAAAGTCCGGTGCAAAACATTAGCCACGAAGCGGCCCAACGCTATTGTGCCTGGATCACCCAAGTATACAATGCTTCGGCAGAAAAGAAAAAATTCAAAAAAGTGTTGTTCCGTTTGCCCACCGAGTCCGAATGGGAAACTGCGGCTGAGGGAGGTCGAAAGGGGGATCAATTTCCCTGGGGCAGCCAATTTTTCCGCAATGCCAAGGGTTGTTACCTCGGTAATTACCAATCGGTTCAACCCTGCGGCGATTGCCCAAACCAAGGCGGTGATGGCATTGATGGCGGGGTTTTTAGCGTACCGGCCAATTCCTATTTCCCCAATGATTTTGGTTTGTATTGTGTATCCGGAAACGTAGCGGAAATGATTCAGGAATACGGCATTTGTAAAGGGGGGAGCTGGCAAGATCCGCCCCAAATGGCCTACATCAATTTGCAAAAGACCTATACCCAGCCCAGTCCCAGTCTTGGGTTTCGGGTCTTTATGGAAGTCATCGAAGAATAGTCGCGGATGTTTAAAAAAGCGCTGGAACAATACAGTGATGAAGCCCTGATGCGCGAATTGGCCAAGGGCAAACAACAGGCATTCGGGGTCTTGTACGATCGGTACGGGCCCCGAATGTACCGCTATTTCTATCGGATGTTGTGGCAGGATGCGGGCAAGGCGGAGGATTTTACCCAGGAATTATTCCTAAAAATCATTGAAAAGCCGCAGTCTTTTGACCCATCCCGCAACTTTTGTACCTGGCTATACACCCTCGCGGCCAATTTATGTAAAAATGAATACCGCCGCAAAAAACCTGGCGAACTGGGAGAGATGGATCAGGGAATTTTATTCGAAAATTTCTCTGAAACCATGGACCAGCGATTATTCGATCAGCAACTGCGTCGGGCCATTGATCAATTGAGTGCAAACCACCGGCAATGTTTCATTTTGCGATACCAGGAAGAACGATCAGTGGCTGAAATTGCTGCAATCGTTGGTTGCCCGGAAGGGACCATCAAATCTCGCCTACATTACGCTTTGCAGCAAGTTAGTCAACATTTGGAAGCCTGGAAAACCCACTGAAGTATGGACATGAAGATTGAAGATTGGGCGATGAAGCGGGACTGGACGGCATTAAGCCACACAGAACAAAGACTGGTGCTGACCCAAATGAGCCAGGAAGAGTACCAACACTTGTATCAGCGCTTGCAAGGCATTAAAGCATTGGATGCCGAGGTGCAGCCTCCAGCTCAGTTGCGTGCTCGATTGCTGGAGCAGTTGGCCGTTCAGGAAAAAATGGAGAGGCCCAAGGTTTGGTGGAAACGGCAGATTCCACTCTGGCAAGCCGCAGCAGCCATTCTGCTGGGTGTATTGAGCACGTTTTGGATCAGCAAGCCGCAACCAAAGGTAGTTGAACCCAGGGTGGTTCAGGTACGTGATACTTTGTTGCAGGAAAAACTAGTGTGGAAAGAAAGAATAGTGCAAAAGACCTTGGTGGTTTACCGAGATCGGGATAGTCTTCAGGTAGTGCCTAATGGGCCAAAAGGTGTTTCGCTGGAAGATGCGCCGGAGTTGCTTGGGTTATTTACTCAAGCGGAGAAATGATTTCACCACGAAGAATGGCGTTCAGTCTTACACTGTTGAACATTTTGCTCGGAGGACTTCAATTGCCCCAGGTTTCGACCTGGGGTTATCGGAACACCCTTTTGATTGGGCTTTAGCCCCAGCCTTAAGTTTGAAGCTGGGGCTAAAGCCCAATCAAAACGAGGAGTCCTATCCACGCGTTAAAGCACGTGGCAATTGAAGTCCTCAGAGCAAAATGTCTAGATTTGGTGCTTTCGTGCCTTTGCGTCTTCGTGGCTAAAAACCACTTTACAAAATGTCCGACTCCTGTTCGTGAACATCCGCCGTGCGGCTCACATAGAAATAGAACATCACCAGGCCAGCTCCTACAAACAGCAGCACTCCTGCGAAATAGGCTACGTCATCGTCCATCCCGATGGCATCAAAAAAACCGCCAAACAAAAGTCCAATCCCAGCCATCAGGGCCACTACCCCGTGCTTGAGGGAGCGCAGTTTATCAACCGCATTGCGGCGAAAAATGCTGGCATCTCGACCTGATTCAATCAAAGCCAAACGAATTTTGGTCTGGTGGCTAAAATACATGTAGAAAAAAACGATGGCGGCGATAAATGGCCACACGATCGCGTTAATGGCAATGGCAACTTCGGGTCCGTGCATATTTTTCTATTTAATGCTTTTTTAAATGTTGAACACCTTTTTTGACGGAGTCGTGATCATCCTTGGTTACAAAAAAGTCGATTTTTTTTCGAGCTTTGCGTCCTAAATTTATTTTCGACATGCGCATCATTGGCAATATAGAGCACCCAGTCCTTAAAATCACGGTTTTTAAAATGGAAAACCGCATTTCTGTCAAGTTTGAATCAGGTTTGTACGAGCAGACTTATAAGTTCAGAATTGGTGAGGGGATTGAAAGTTTTGAAGATGTACAAAAAGTGGTGGATGCGCCTTTCCAGGCACAGGTATTGCAACTGCTCACCAACATGCACGAATTAAAAAATCAGGCCATTGCACGAAACATCGTTCAGGAAGAGGAAGAAGAGTTTGATCGAATTATTTAACCTCGATACTCCTGCAAGAAGTTTTTAATAAACCCTTGCACCACTTTTAACCCCATATTGAAGTCCTTATTGTTGTTGACGATCAAGTCAGAGTGTTCAACATGTGGTTGCACGTACTTCTCAAAACTGGGCATGACGTGGTTTTCGTAGCGGTACAACACATCATCGATGGGGTAATTGCGCTCCATTTGATCGCGGCGAATCCGGCGAATAACTTTGAGGTTTTCTTTGGCGTGTAAAAAGACCCGCAAATCGAGCAAGGCATTGATTTTGCGGTAATGAAATACGAACAAACCTTCCACAATGATCACTGGGGCCGGTTTAAAAACCAGGGTTTTGGGATTGGCTTGTTCATTGTTGAAGGTATACTCCACCCGCTCAACCACTTGTCCGGCCAGCAGCTTTTCAATGTCCAGAAAAAATGATTTTTTGTCAATTGAATTAGGTAAGTCAAAATTGACAACCCCTTGTTCATCCTTTTTTTGGCTGGAGCGAGGTTTGTAATAATCGTCTTGCGAAATCACGCAGACATCGGCATCCTGGAAGGGCTCCCGCAACAGTTTGATAAACGTAGTTTTACCGGAACCACTGCCGCCAGTAATTCCAATGACCAAAGGTGAGTTCATTTGTTGGTTTTTTATCGTTTTGGAGCGCCCACTATTCCGACTAGTTCCAGCATGTTTTTTGAAGGATAAGTATTTGCCACGATGGTGATGGGCTTTGCCTGAGGGCCTGCTTTCCCAAAAGTGTCAAATTTAACCTTGATTGTGCCCTTTCCCCCGGGTTTGATGGCTTCTTTGGGCCATTCGGGCACGGTACAACCACAAGTAGAATGACCGTGGGTGATCACCAGGGGCACTTTTCCGGTGTTGGTAAACTCGTATTCGTGGGTGACCACTTCACCTTCGGGGATTTCTCCAAAATCAAAGTGGTGTTCTTTAAACGTCATTTTGGCAACATTCACCGTGTCGATCGGTTCAGGTCCTGCCGTTACCGGATTGCGGATAATCTCTGAGTTAAAAACGAGTTCTGGATCGGTAATTTCTTCCACAGCACGTTGATCCTCTTTGGAATTGTTCTGACAAGCGGACAAAAAGAACAGAAAAATGAACAGTGAAATGTAACGCATGGAACTGTTTTTTTAAGAGCTTTACAGCGCGAAATTAATAAACACTAGCTGTAAATAAAGCAAAGCGCCTATGAATATTTACCTGATCGGTTTTATGGGTTCTGGCAAATCATTTACGGGGCAACAGCTGGCAACTGCCCTAAATTTACCTTTTATAGATTTGGACGAACGGATTGAACAGGCTGAAAAACGCAGCATTGGGCAGATTTTTGAATCGGAAGGTGAAAGCTATTTTCGCAATCTGGAAGCTCAGTTGCTCAGGGCAACGGCAGCCGAGGGATCTGCAGTTATTTCCTGTGGAGGGGGCACGCCTTGTTTTCACCAAAACTTGGAATGGATCAATACCAATGGCCTGAGCATTTACCTCAAAGCCAGTGTACAGCTCCTGGCCAAACGCCTGAAAAAAGGCCAGGAACACCGTCCTTTGATCCGGGGATTCAACATGACTGAGTTGGAGGGATTCATTGCGGAAAGGCTGGAGCAACGGGAGTTTTACTACGGGCAGGCGGAGATCGTCATTTTGCAAGATGACAATCAATCTTTAGTCCCACAATTGCTTGATATTTGTAAAAATAGATTAAAAGGATAGTCAATCACCCTCACTGGCGATTGATTGTTTCAAAACAAGCGTTCATGCACAATCGACAATACGACATTATTCTTTGGGGCGCCACTGGTTTTACAGGGCGTCTGGTTGCTGAATATTTGGGACAACGATACTCAGATCAAGATTTGCGCTGGGCGGTGGCCGGGCGCAATGAAGAGAAGTTGAAAGCGGTCCTCAACGAATTGGGGCTACCCCATATTCCAATCATCCTTGCTGATGGTTTTGACAAAAACTCCTTATTGGCCATGACGGCCCAAGGTCAGGTCATTTGTACCACCGTTGGGCCTTACTCCCAATACGGCAGCTTGCTGGTAGAGGCTTGTGTAGAAACGGGCACCCACTACTGCGATCTATGTGGCGAAGCGGGTTGGGTGCGGCAAATGATTGATCAGCACCACGTCCAGGCTGCCCAAAAGCAACTCAAAATTGTGCATTGCTGCGGCTTCGACTCCATTCCATCGGATATGGGGGTGTATTTTTTACAAAAACAAATTCACGCCAAACATGGCCAATACGCCCAGCACATCGGTATGCGTTTGAAGGCGGCAAAAGGTGGCTTAAGTGGGGGAACTTTTTACAGCATGTTGGCCATTCTGCAAGAAGCTCGCAAGGATCGGGCTTATGCACGCAGCATTGCCCGCCCCTATACGCTGAATCCTGACCCTGAATTCCCGGGTCCGGATGTGGCAGACTTGCAAAAGGTTGTTTATGATCCCGTCGCCAAATCCTGGATTGCGCCCTTTGTCATGGCGAGCATCAATACTCGGGTGGTGCGGCGCAGCCATGCCCTCTTGGGTTTTCCATACGGCCAAAACTTCACTTACGAAGAAGCCATGCTCAGTGGAAAGGGGCTCAAAGGACGATTCAAAGCTTGGACGATTCTCCTGGGCCTGGGGTTAGTCATGGCCGCCAAACCAGGCAGCCTACTCTATAAACTCCTGCTGAGCCGCATGCCCAAACCGGGGGAAGGCCCCAGTCCGGTAGCTCGCGAATCCGGCTTTTTTTATTTCCTGATCTTCGGCAAATTGCCGGATGGACAGGTGGTGACTGCTAGTGTCAAAGGGGATCGGGACCCGGGCTACGGCTCCACTTCCAAAATGTTGGCCGAATGTGCAGTGTGTTTGGCTAAAGATGGCGCTACTTTACCTGAAAATTATGGCCTTTTGACTCCCTCCACGGCGA
>JAAFHQ010000407.1 GCA_013298445.1 Chitinophagales bacterium
TATTTTATTGAACAACAATCTTTCATCAATGGGTTTGGAGAGGTAATCATTCATGCCAAGGGCGCGGCATTTTTCCACATTTACGGTAGTCACATCAGCGGTGACTGCGATAATGGGGGTTTGAAGGTTCAGTACCTTGCGGATGTAGGTGGTGGCATCAAAACCATTCATTTCTGGCATTTTTAAATCCATCAAAATCACATCGTAATGGTTCTTTTGGAGTTTTTCGATGGCAATTTTTCCATTGCCAGCGATGTCAAATTCAAATCCGAAGTCGTGTAACAATGTTTTCATCAAGAGCTGATTCAGCACAACGTCTTCCACGACCAATATTTTTATCGTTTTTATTCCAGGTTTTCCCTGCACGGCTTTTGAAGGGCTTCTCTGGCTTAGGTCGTCTAGTGAGCCGGATTGTCCTTTTGCCTTTTTAAAATCCAAAGCGAAACTGAAAGTAGACCCTTTGCCTACTTTACTTTTCACCTCCACCGTACCTCCTTGCAGCTTCACCAACTGTTTGACAATGGCCAGCCCCAAGCCCGTTCCGCCATACAAGCGGGTGGTTTCGGAGGCTACCTGTTCAAAGGCATCAAAAATCTGCTTCAGTTTGTTGGCTGGAATCCCAATTCCCGTGTCGCTTACCACAAACTCAATGCTTACATTTTCGTCGTCTTCATCGATCTTGCGCACCTGCATGGTTATGGTTCCATCATCGGTAAAATTTACCGCATTGCTCATCAGGTTTAAAATGATTTGGCGCAAACGTACCGGGTCGCCTACCAATATTTCCGGGATGCTGGTATCGTATTCTTTGATCAGAATCAAATTTTTCTCCTGCATTTTGGTTTCAAACAAATGGAGCATGTCGGAAACCGAAGAAAACAGCCGGAAAGGAATGTGTTCAAGTAGCATTTTTCCAGCATCGACCTTGGCCAGGTCCAATATGTCGTTGATCAATACAATCAAAGACTCACCCGATACCTTAATCGCATTGATGTATACTTTTTGGGTCTCGCTCAATTTGGTCTTCATCAGCACGTTGGTAAACCCGATGATGGCGTTCATCGGCGTGCGGATTTCGTGGCTCATGTTGGACAAAAACTGCTGTTTGGATTTTACGGCATCCTCGGCTACCTGGGTTTTTTGGTCAGCAACTACTTTGGCTTCGATCAGTTCGTTGAGGACTTTTTTTTGCTTTACTTCCAGCTCATTGGCCAATTTCCTCAGCTCGGTAATGTCTACCATGGTCAGAACAATCAATTCTTCGTTTTTGCTTGCTTGTTCAATTTGGTGCGCATTGAGCAACAATGTTTTGTGGCCGACTAGGGCAAAATCCTGATCGACTTCAAAATCTTGGAAACTGTTGCTTTTGGGCACGATGTCTTCGAGCAACTCGCGTAGGGCGGGGATATTCCATTGGCTGTTGCTCAACTTGAACAGGAGGGTGCCAATGATGTCTTCTTCACGTACCTGGAAGGTAGTGCAAAATGCCTTATTGGCGGATTTAATGCGGATGTTTTTGTCCAATACGAGCGTGGGCTCGTGCACGGTGGCCAGGATCGTTTCGTAATAGGTGTATTGTTCTTCAACCTGTTGAATACGGGCGTACAGCTCGTGGTTGCTGGTGGTCAGCTCTTCGTTGGTGGATTCAATTTCTTCTTTGGAGGTTTCCAGTTCTTCGTTTAAGCTCTGCAATTCTTCATTGCTGGAGATGATTTCTTCATTGGCACTTTGTAATTCTTCATTGGCAGCCTCGTGGTCCTGGGTAATGACATTCACGTAGGCCCGGGTTGCTGCCAATTCTTCCTCCAGTTTTTTGATCCTGCGGTCTTTGGCAACGGTATTTTTTTCTCCACTTTCGACTGAGGCATCGGCGAGCTCCATTGACTGCCCCGTAAATACCACGACCAGAAGTGGCTCCTCTCCTGTTACAGGGAGCGGCGCTACTTCGATGTTTGCGAGGTGGACGCGGTTGCCAATGGTATCCCGATTCATTTCAATACCGGTTTTGCACACCGCCCGATTGGTTTTGATAGCCTCCTGAATGGCATTGCGCAACTCGAAAGTAATTTCCGGGTGCGACATCTTTAAAATATTGAAAGTGGCTTTGCCCGATGCAGGTTGCAAGTACAAGGAAGTGGATCCCCGGAATTGCAGAATGTCCAGGTCGTGATTGATGATTACACTGGCCGGTACGTATTGCCCTAGCAGCACGGCATCAAATGCACTGCTCAGGTCACCTTTGGCGGTGGTGGCTGTCTTTTTAGGCATAATGGAGGCAGATTTGTCTCGATCGGGTAAATTTGGTTGTAGAATACGGGGATTGAGTTCCGGGATATGGTAGCTGCTTTTGTTCTTTTTGCGCGAATAAATTTTGTATTTTTTATTCAGTGAGGCAAACAGTTGGGTAGCGCTTCCAGTGGTTTCTGATTTGCCCAGCATGAGGTAGCCATCCTCATTTAGCGCATAGTGAAAGGTGGTGATGACCTTTTTTTGAGCAGAGGAATCCAGGTAGATCAGCAGATTGCGGCAACTGATGAAGTCCATGCGGGAAAAAGGAGGGTCGTTCAAAATGTTGTGCTCCGCAAAAACACAAACGTCGCGCAATGTTTTGGTGATGCGGTATTTGTCTTTGGCTTTGGTAAAAAATTGTTGCAGGCGTTGGGCTGAAACATGTTTGAGCTGATGCAGAGAATACTCCCCAATGCGGGCAATATTGATAGCCTGGGCGCTGAGGTCGGAAGCAAAAATTTGAAAAGTAATATGGTGGTTTTGCCGGTTGTGCAATTCAAACAGCAGTATGGCCAAAGAATACACCTCTTCGCCAGTGGCACAAGCAGCCACCCAAATGCGCAGGGTTTCACCAGGTTCTTTGCTGCTCAGCAAGCGAGGGAGAATAGTGCTTTCTAAAAACTGGAAGGCTTCAGTGTCTCTAAAAAAATCGGTTACATTAATGAGCAGGTCTTGATACAACAGGTCTATTTCTGAGGGTTTTTGAGCCAATAATTCGGCGTATTGTGGTAGGTTCTCTATTTTATGGATCAACATCCTACGCAGCATGCGCCGCTTGATGGTGCTCATTTTGTAGTGGCTAAAATCGACACTCTTGGTTTTGTGGATGAGTTGCAAGATGCGTTTTAAATCCGGGTTGCTGTTGTCGATGGCATCTTCTGGGGTTGATTTTTCGAGCGTTCGTTTCAGCAAAGGGTGTTTGCTCATCCAATTCAATTCCCGGGCCATCTCTTGAGGCGACAAAATAAAATCAACGATCCCTTCGGCGATAGCGGATTGGGGCATACTGCTAAATTTGGCTGAATCATCCTGTGCAAAAGTGATGCCCCCAGCCAGCTTTATTTCTTTCAAACCCTGGGTGCCATCATGGGCACTGCCAGATAATACAATGCCGACTACATTTTCTTTGTGGGTTTTGGCCAGAGAAGAGAAGAGCACATCGATGGACAGGTTGCTGGTTTTGCTTTCTGGGCGTGGAATGAGTTTGATGTGCCCGTCGGTTACGGCTATGTCCCGGTTATAAGGCATCACGTACACATGGTCGGGCAACATTTTGTCCATATCTTCAATGTCCTGAACAGTCATGCTGGTTGCCTTGGACAAAATGGGCGTCAGCAAACTTTTGTGGTCAGGACTGAGGTGTTGCACGTAGATGAAGGCCATGCCTGTGGTGGGCGACAGGTTTTGTAGCAATGATGTGATGGCTTCCAGTCCACCCGCCGAGGCGCCAATGGCCACAATGGGAAAGGGATGTGGGCCTTCCGTTGCTGGGTCACTGGGTGCGCCTTTCACAATTGGGTTCTCGGGCTGCTCAGTCTCACTCGGGTTGTTCAGGCTACTTTCTTTTTTGGGAGCTGCCTGTTTTTTATTCGGAACGGGATTAACCTTCATTGTTCAACATTTAGCTTGAAATCAAGCCTTTGAATGAATCCCTCCTTGATCGAGTATCGGCTGCTAAAACAGGCCAAGAAGTGTATTTTGGAATTGTAGTAGCACATCACCCTGTTGCTACACTCGGTAAATATAGTGATTTAGTTGAGGAATATTTTTTTGTTTTAATGCGCGGCTGGCTATTGGACGCAGCAATAGCGGTATTATGTGGTCTGCCCTTCTGCCAGTTTTTCAAATTCCTCATCAATCGGCTCCCACAGTTCAATTTTATTGCCTTCCATGTCCAGGATGTGTACGAATTTTCCGTATTCAAATTCTTCAATTTCATCCAATACTGTCACCCCTTCCTGCTTTAGCGCTTCCACCAAAGCCACCAGGTTTTCTACCCGGTAGTTGAACATAAAATCTTTGGTGGAGGGGGCAAAGTACTCGGTGGTCTCCGCAAAAGGGCTCCATTGGGTATATCCTTTTCGCTCTGGCTCATCGCTAACCCGCCATTCGAAGCTGGTTCCCCATTGGTCGGTATCCATTCCCAAATGGGTTTTGTACCATTCTTTGATTTGGTTGGGGTCTTTACATTTGAAAAAGACCCCACCAATTCCTGTTACTCTTTTCATTGTTGATTTGTTTGGCCTGAAGGTAATATTTTTTTATTTAAAACCAAAACAAATCATCCATTTTGTTGAACAAAAAGAGCGATGCCTATTTGTCCTTAAAAGTTTTGATGAATTCCTCTGTTAACCCTTTCTCTTTAAGGTATTCATACAACTCTTTGGCATTGTCGCCTCCTTTTTTCGCATGGTGCAGCAAGGTAAAGCCATGTGGCCCTATCGAGTGCAAAGCCTGGGGATACACGTCGATTAGAGATTTCACCAGGGTAGTTTGTCCCAAGAGGGCGAGCACAAAAATGTCGAAGCGGGCTCCCTTTTCAAGCATAAATTTGACCTGATCGACGTACCCCATGTGGGCCATTGCGCCAATTCCTGTTTCAAAATCTCCATCTTTCCAATCCACTGCGGCATTGAGCAAATGTGGGTATTCTCCCAGCAATTCTTGCACCTGCGCAAAATCGTTGTGCGACTTGAGCACAAATTCCTTGACAATGACTGGGTCTATGGGATCAACCAATGGTCGATCCAAAACATTGGCTTGTACAAACGAAGGTACCATCAGGCCAGTAGAAGCCGCCAGGGCGCTGCGGATGAATTCTTTTCGAGATGTTTTCATAATGCGGATGTTAAGTTTGTGTTTGTTTGTGGTGCAAAACAAGGCTCAAACTCAAATTCAGCGGGGAAAAATCGTCGGAAGAAGGGGAAATCCGATGGGATTAGGCCTTCTTTTCCTGCGTCTGGCGATAAGAGGTAGGCGTAGTGCCCGTTAATTTTTTAAAAGCCAGGTTAAAGGCATTTTTGGTACCAAACCCAACTTGGTAAGCTACTTCAATGGCATTTAATTCCTGTTTGGAGGTACTGGCTAGGAGTTCTTGTGCTGCTTTGACGCGGTAGGTATTCACAAACTCCGCAAAACTTTTACCCGCTTGCTCATTGATGGCTTGCGAAACGTGGTGCCTTTGCGCTTTGAGTTTTTGTGCCAAGCCATCCAGGGAAAGTTGATTGTCGCGGAACAGTTCTTCGGTTTCCATCAACTCTATAATTTGCTGAAAAAGTGCGCTGGAGTTTTCTATGCTGAGCACTGAATTGCGGTACTTGATGGGTTTGATGGCTTCTTTTAAGGTCATCCCAGCAAAGACCCTTGGCTCAATGTAGCCCAGCCAGGCCACGAGGTAGATAAAAAAAGTCAGACTGACTGCGTCCAG
>JAAFHQ010000408.1 GCA_013298445.1 Chitinophagales bacterium
CATGAAGCGGCCTTGCATGCGGCTTTCCACGTAGGCTTCCACTGCTGTTTCCCCTACTGAATACGTCAATGGAGCATTGGGAATTTGAGCGTCTGGAAAAAACAGCAGGGAAGGGGTGGTGAAAATTTTCAGCACACTGTTCGTTCGGGTGTCCAGAATGGCTAAGGCCGAGTTGGTGGTGCCAAAGTCGATGCCGTAGATAAAATGATTCATGGGGCAAAGGTAAAAATATCCTCAGCCTTTTTGCGACTTCAAGCCATTTGGAAATACAATCGAGACCAAGGCCACAATCAGCAAAAAATTATACTCCCAGCCATTCCGCCCACCTCCAACTACAAACCAGCCTTCTTTAAAATGGACCATCACAATGCCAACCAGCAGGATGAAAATGGTTACGATAGCAGCAGGTTTGATGAATTTGTCGAGCAAAAGGCAAATGGCAGCAGCTACGTGCGACAATTTGATGGCCCAGGCCAGTGGCACACCGATTGGCGCAAAGCCAACGGTATTGAGGTACAAATTGCCAAAATTATTGACGTCACCGGTGTAAATGCTGGGCAGGCTGTGGGTCAATAAAATGATGGCTACAGCGGTGCGGAGTAGGAAAGTGGAGTTGCTGAAATTCATGTTGATACCGGATTTTAAGTTTGTACGGATCGAGCAAAGCCTGTGCTACGGCGTTCAAACTCGATGACGGCAATAAAATTAGGGCCAAAATGCTCGCATACAATTTTTTTCTCCTCTTTTTATTGCTGTTTAAGTTCCGAGCGCACCCGTCTTCACTTCCCCCGCCCGTTGGTAGGCGGCAATAATCACTCCAGATGGGGTAACCACACTCTCGGTTAAGGTAAAAGCTGCCGGGATGCTGCCATTGGCAAACAACTTTTTCCCCTCACCAAGAATCAAAGGGTGAATTTTGAGCCGGAGTTCGTCCACCAGGTCATACTTGAGTAGCAACTGAACCAACTCGCTACTGCCCCAAACCTGGAGGTCTGCACCTGCTGAATTTTTGAGTGCTTGGATGGCTGCGGGGCTGTTGAGGAATACCGAGTTTTTCCAGTCTGATTTGGTCAAAGTGTTGGACATGACGTACTTGGTGCCTTCGTTGATACCCGGCCAAAATTCTCCATGTTCAGGCCAGTAGGGTGCCCAAATGTCAAAAGTTTTTCGGCCCAAAAGATAATCGGCGGGTTCCAGCTCTTTTTGTACCACCTCATCATAAATCTCATCGCCATAGGGGGCAACCCAACCGCCAAATTTGAAACCGCCAGAGGTGTCTTCCGTTGGTCCGCCTGGTCCCTGCATGACTCCGTCGAGGGTGATCATGGATAAAACAGTAATTTTTCGCATGGTAGTGGTGTTTGGTTGAGGTTCAAATTTCGGCAATAAGTGTGGGGTTTGGGGTGGGGGATTGCGACAATTGGGGTGGGTGGATGCGGCTTATTTCTCCTGTTGCACAAAATGCCAACTACCTTACCAAACCAAACATATACTCAAAATAAAATTACAATCGATTGCATAAAGTCAGGGCATAGTTGTAACATTGCTTTGATCACAACATTTTTATACCAATTAAGGAAAAAATTCATGAAACAATTGACCAAAAACTATTGGTTAGCAAGCTGTCTTTGTTTGTTGACGAGCTACACCCTTGTAGCTCAAAATCTTATTCCCAATCCCGGCTTTGAAGCAGGCACGGGCAAAACTTTCACCAACTGGAATATTTTTAATGAAATCAGTGGCACCTTTTCGGAAGCGGTTGCCAACGGTGAATTCAGAAGTGGCAAAAGAGCCTTGAAAGGCCAAGTGACTCAAGCAGGTCAAGCCTGGCAGTTGCAGTTGGCCAGTGATTTGATTCCTACCCAGGCGGGCGAGGAATACACCTTTACCATTTGGGTGAAGGGGGCGAATGCAGGCACGCAAATTCGTTTTTCTACCCAGCCCAACGCTTTGTATTCAGCGGATTTTGCCGTGAGTAAGGAATGGGCACAATTGACCTGGAAGTTTACGGCGAATGAGGCGATGACGAGAATTGTACTGGACCTTGGCGCACAAGTGAACACGTATTACCTGGACGACATGTCATTGCAAGGCCCTGCGGGGGGCGCAGCCAATTGCCAATTATTGGACAATGGCGATTTTGAAACGTACAACTCAACTGCCAATACCTTCAGTGGCTGGTCATTTTTCAACCAAAATGGTGGAAGCAGTTTTGGCGTAGCCACGGGTACAAACGCTTATACTGGCAACAATGCTTTGCAGGCGGTCAATGCTGGCGGTATTGCTCGTTGGGGATTACAAATTGGCACCCCCGCCTTCCCTACGGTGAATGGACAAACCTACACCTTGAACATTTGGATCAAAGCAAAGACACCCAATGCCAATTTTATTCAGTTTTCAACCAGAAATGGAACTGGAGGGAATGAAGGACAATACACCAATTCGGCCAGCCGGATCAGTGGGGATTGGACGATGCTGTCCTATAATTTTACCGCAATCAGCGATGCGACGGTGATCACCTTAAATCTTGGCGACGAAACCGCTAATACCTATTACATCGACAACATTTGTGTGGTCTACCCAAAACCAACAGACAACTGTTTGCCGCTCAACAACAATGGTTTTGAAACCTATGATGCCGGGAGCAACACGTTTAGCAGTTGGACCTATTACAACCGTGCAAACGGTAGTTCTTTTGGCGTAACGATGGATACCGCGAAGGTATACAGCGGTACAAAGGCGCTAGTTGCCCGCACCACTACCAACACATTAAGCTATCAGCTGCAAATGGCCAGCCCTTCTTTTTATACCCTATCCGGTGGCACATACCGCTTCAAAATTTGGATTAAAGCGGACAGCGCGGATGTCAACACCATTCAATTCTCCCTGAGAAACGCGGCTAGTCCCTTCAATTCAGAAACGCAATACACTACTTCCGCCAAGCGAATCGGCAAGGAATGGATGCAGGTAACCTATGAATTCAAAGCGTTTAGCCCTCGCTCATTGGTGACCCTCAACCTGGGTGGTGCTGTGGCCAATACCTTTTACATTGATGAGATTTGTCTGGAAGTGGTTTGTGGCACCAGCTACAGCGCGCCAGCAACTCAAGTGCCAATTGCGGCAGGCAAATCGAAGTTTTTGGGAAACGTCTACGCTGGCCATGCTTTGCCCGACTTTGAAAAATATTTCAATCAAGTGACCCCGGAGAACTCCGGAAAGTGGGCTTCAGTAGAAGTACAAAGAGATTCGTTCAACTGGGCCGCCTTGGATCAAGCCCGGCAGTTTGCGAAAACCCGGAATTTCCCCTTCCGCTTCCACGTGATGGTCTGGGGAGCCCAACAACCCACCTGGTTAGAGAATTTGCCGCAAGCAGAACAAGTGGCAGAAATCAAGGAATGGTTTGCAGCCGTGTCCACGCGCTACAGTGGTGAGAACGCTCCTGAATACCTGGAGGTGGTGAATGAAGCTTTGAATCAGCCGCCTTTTTACAAAGCGGCTTTAAGTTCCTTAAACACGGAATTGAACACGACGGCGGGTGAATACGACTGGATTGTGAATGCGTTTAAGCTAGGCAGACAATATTTCTCTGCCCGAACAAAACTGATGATCAACGAGTACGGGATTGAAAACACCCCGGGCCTCAATAACCGTTATGCCGATATCGTCCGTTTGCTGAAAGCAGATGGTTTGGTGGATGTAGTGGGTATGCAAGGGCATACCTTCAGTACCAAAAAATATGGCGGCACTTACGCAGGATTGAACAACAACCTAAAAAGCAATCTGGACAATTTGGCGCAGTTGGGACTGCCCATTCAGATTACGGAAATGGATATCGAAGGGGATTTGTACTTCAATGCCAATGGCGAACCACAAGACGGGGGCACCACCGCTCAAAAAGACAGCTTCCAACTTGCGGAATACCAGCGGATTTTTAATATTTACTGGAATCATCCATCCGTCATTGGCATCACGCTGTGGGGCTGGCGGCCCGGCCTGTGGCAAAACGACGCTGCGGCTTACTTGCTTGATCCTTGTACCGGACAAGAGCGCCCGGCCTTGCAGTGGCTGAACTCCACGATCAGGGCATCCTCTCCACCCGTGAACATTCCCACCAGCTTGAAGGAGATCGAGTCTGTCATTCCCTTGAGGGTGTACCCTACGGTGGTCCAAAACGAATTGACCATCGAAGGGCTGGCTCAAAATAGAGGCCTGGTTCAGCTTTTTGACCTCAATGGACGCCTGGTAAAATCGTTTACACATCCTTTGCATGATGACCGCATGAGCGTCAATGTGGGCGGGTTACCACGGGGGATGTACATCATTCGGGCTGGTAGAGCTGCGCAAAAAATTATCAAGCAATAGGGTGGAGCTGTTTTAAATCTGTTTTCAAACAGTTCGGCATCCTGAATTTTTCAGAAAACATATAGCGACATTTTTTTAGCACAAAGGACACAAAGGTGAGACGTTGCCGAGGCTTTAAATCCAAAAAAGATAAAGCCCAGGCGTATTGCCTTGTCAAAATCAGGTCTTTGTGTCCTTTGTGCTGCCATTGTGTCCTTTGTGCTCATTTGTTCATTGTGATACTTGTAAATTCGGGATGACCCTTGTTTAGTCTTAAAATTTATACCTATTTAGATCCCACCTTCTCACAATCGAAACCAGTAAATTGCTTGGGCGATTTTCCCGCTTATCGAACCCACGCCCATCCACGTGCTTGCTCCCCATCCGCAGCATATTCTTCAAAATACGCAAATCTGCGTAGCCTATTTACGCAAACCTGCGCATGACTGCCGCCCGGCAGCCCCCCTATCTTTGTACTATCAATTCACAACCAATCAAACTATGAAAAACATTCTTTTAACCCTCATCGCTTGCTGCGCTTTTGCGTTTTTTTCCCAAACGCTGCAAGCCCAAAGCATCTCCGACGCCGATCAAAAAGGCATCATGGCAAACTACAATGGTTTTTCAGCGGCCTTTGGAAAAATGGATATGTCGGGTATTGAAGCCCTGCTCACCGAAAGTGCCGATCAAATTACCCCGGATGGGAGCATTACCCGAGGCCGCTCCGGTGTGGTTGCCAACATGAAGGGCTATATGGAATTCCTGAAAGGCTTGCCTAAGCCGGACAAGGTTGAAGTCAAACTCATTGGCATGCAAAGCCGCTACCTAGGACCTGGTTTGATATTGACCACTTACACCGAGGAAAAGAGCATCAGTTTTGGCACACAAACGAAAGTAGAAAAAACAACCACGGCAGTGATACTCAAAAAAATGAACGACAAATGGCTGCTTGATCTCATCGCACTCACCCCGGTGGTAAGCGGTCCTGAAATGGGAAAATAAGCAGAAGCCTTAGCTCAAAAAAGCAACTGGCAATAGAACGCATTGTGCTAGGAATGAAAGGGAGGCTGCCTCAGTGGTGGCTTCCTTTTTGTACATAGGCTGGCTGGCGATGTACGTGGGGTATGTTCATTAAAAAATATAGCTTGCCTAGTGACCCAAGTGGCACTCGTTTTAATGTTTTCCGTATCTTATTCAGAATAAATGGTGATAACATCGTCGCCGATAATAAATGAGCCTTGGGAGGTTTGTCTTCGGACGATTTCCTCGCCGATAAAATTCAGCACTTCCAATCGTTTTTCGCGTGGCATGCCCGTTTTGAGTTCCCATTCGTTCGATGAGGGTACCGCAACTATGGCCAAGGCCCCAT
>JAAFHQ010000409.1 GCA_013298445.1 Chitinophagales bacterium
AGCGAGTCGAGTTGCTCATCGGCAAGATCATGCACATATTGCCACCGTACGCTTAGATTATCGTCACTAAAAGATTTACTGTACGAGAACAAATAGGATTGTTGTTTTTCCTGGCCTCGGTAATCGTAACTCTTCCAATCCAAACTTTGATTGTGCTGGTTCAAATCAATAGACAAGCCTAGATTGGCCGAGTTGTGTAGGTAATAATAAGCCCAAAGGTTCATTTGCCAATGTTCCAAATCGCGGATAAACCCATCCAGGAATGGGGTTTCTCCGGGCTGCTCAGGATCAATTTGGTTAGATCCGCCCCAATCCTTACTGTCTAAAAAATAGCTATTGAAGCCCGTAGAAAAACGATGGCTGTTAAAGGCCAATGCGTTGTACGTCGTAAATTGATTTCCGGGAGAATAATCCAACAATTGATTGTTGTTCCAATCGGAACGAGTCCTCGTTTGTTGATTGATCAAATTGTACAGGTTAAAATTTCCAACCCGGGAATATTGGTGAAAACCGCCTTCAATGTTTCCAAATTGGTCGAGAATCAGCGCAACCTGAAAGTCTTTATTGCCATTATCACGGGATGGCGTATTGACGCCCACTGCCCCAAAGGCATCTAAAAAAGGACTACTCGGCAAAGCATAACGGGTAAAAGTTTGACTCCACAATTGCGGATGGTGCTCTAGCAGGAATTTTTTGCCAATTCCATCGTAAGGCAAATGGTGAAACAAGGTGAATTTATGGTCTTCCAGTCCCCGCCCCAAATAGCTGACAAAAGGAGCCTGGAATAGGCGTTGGGCCTGGCTTACCAAACTGCCACAGCAACTCCATATAAACAGCAAGATGTATTTTTTCATGGCAGCATTAATTTGAAGATGGGCGAATGTAGATTGAGGAGGCAGAAGCCCAGGTTTTTTGCTCGGCATCGTAATAGGGATAAGCAACCGATGAGGGCGATTGGTAATACCCCGCTTGCTCCGCTTTTAAATCCAGCTGAAAATCCCTTGCAGCTCCGGTGGGCAAAGACTCAAAATACACAATGAGGTAATTGTCTTTTAACTCAAAATGATCGAACACCCTTTGCTTGGCCATGTCCAACAATTGCCAACTTTGTAAACTCAATCCAGCGGGAATACCAATGACGGCCATGGGGGCGTTGACCGAACGCTCCAGTTCGTTTTTCACTTTTACCGTCAATCGTACAAAATCCCCTTGGTCTGCTTGGGTATTGCTGTACTGGGTTTGGAGGGTTAATGCTTTTTTTTGCTTGGAAATGGGTATTTCTGAACTGGACCAATTGGCCTGCAATAAAAAAGGAACCGCCTGGTCAGCGGATTTTTGGATCACTTCTATTTCATTCTGCCCAGGTTTTAACCATTGGCCAAATTCAACTTGTAGTTTTTGCAATTGTTTGGGTGTATAACTGAGGGTATCTAACCAGGTTTGATTGACCCTTACTATTATTTTGCCAGGCTCCGCACTGTTTCCAGTTTGTTGATGAAAGGCCTGGAGCGCTTTTAAGGCGATGACCGTAGCCTGGGTAGAGCCAAATCCACCTCCATAATCGCGGGAACTGCGCAAAAATTCCAGCAAGGTCTGTACTTCTGGTGCATGTGCTTGTCCTGCTTTGCAGAGGGCTAAAATTGCCCAAGCGGCAGTTTCTGTTTGTACATTCTTGCCATAACTCAAGCCAAATGTGTTGTCCACTTTAAATGTTCCAGGCTTTTGCACCTGGAGTAGCTGTTTCAATTGTTGAACTTGTCGAGTGGCTTCGACGGCTTTGACATTGGCATTGGCACAAAGTAGTATGGACAGCAAATAAGGATCTTCAGCCAAGACGCGAGTATGCTTCTGTGCAAATTCAAGCAAATCCTGTTGCAACAACTCGGGGCGAAATTCACTTAGGGCATACAGGGTGAAAAGCTGGTCAAGCAGGTCTGACGTATAGCTACCACGATGGACTCTTTTTTGGTTTAGAAGCCAATTTAGGTTCCTTTCAAACATCTTCATGTCAACATCCGGGTAGACACTGCGCATGTCCCAAAACTGCAACAAACCATAAGCCGTCAAACGTTCACTGGCAGGGGCATAGCCGAAAATAGAAAAACCACCGCCATTCACTTCATAACCAGTCAGTAGTTTGTACCCTTTGTCCAAATGTTCTTTGGCTTTTTTCTGAAAAGCAAAATCGACCCCACCTGTTTCATTCAACAGCTTCAATGCCATGATAGAAGGATAATTGGACGAAGAAACTTGCTCAAAACAGCCATGTGGTTCTCGAATAATAGCAGCTAAACCCTCTACCATTTCTTGATAAATCATGGTATAAGCATTAAAATTGGCAATCAAACTACCCGGAATAAAACTGGATAAAGGAAGTTGAAAAATCACATGTGTATGTTGACTAGAATGAGCTACTTCGTGTTGAAATCCATGAACTTGTACCTCAATCGGCTGCTTCCAGTTTTCCACCTTGTTTCCACTCAGCCATTGTAGGGCGATGGAGGTTTTGGTTTTAATCCTTTTTACCAGGAGTGGAATTTTAATCATGGCAAAGGTGTCCGGCAGAATGGTGATGCTCTGTTGCGCTTGATTTTTATCCAATAGCTCAAATGCATCGCTTAAAAAGGTGATTTGGAGTTTACCCGTGACTGTCACATGGGTACGATTTTTTACTTTGGCATCAAGGATAAGGGTGTCGCCGGACAAGACCAGGTTTGGCACTTGTACCGCAAATTCTACTGGTTTTTGCACTGAATAAGTAAGTTCTCCACGAACAACCACGGCTTGTTGTGCAACTCCTTCCAAAACAATACGGAAAGTGCCCGTTTTATCCGTTTGATGAAACTTGAGCTTAGCTTTTCCGTTTTTTATGGATACCGTTGGTGCCCAATGGATGGTATTGCGGCGTTGGGTTTCGGTGAAAGCATCCGCTTTTGGTAGATTGGCAAACAAACGATTGTATACTTCCTTTTTGACATATTCATAGGGCAATTCCAAGGGTTCTTTCTCTAATTCAATGTGTAAATTGTTGCCCCGATAGGTCCAATTATGGCCACCAATGAATAAATTGTCACCTATTCCAGCAATTAAATCTCGATTGGAATAAGCTACAACTGATCCTGCCGCTAATCCTCTTAATGTGTTAACAGAATAACCCGTCACTATCAATTCATTCAATTCGCCGGATAATTCAGTTAAAGGATTAAAAACCTGATCGAGAATAGGGATCTCCTTGACATCTTCTGTAATCTTTGGCTCACTTATTTCATTCACAATTAGAGTCTTAAAGGCTTTTTCAGGTTCCTTCGGCCAGTTAATCGTTGGGTTGGGGAAATGAAATACGACCTGTTCAGTCCGATAACCTTTACTTTTGGCGACTAAAGTGAGATAATTACTTAAGGTCGATTCGGGGAGGATAAATTTGAAGTGGCCCAGAGAATCAGGGGCTATTTGTTCATTTCGCCCCTTGATCCAGACTTTACTTTCCGGGAAATGAATGCCTTTATGCCCAAGCATCAAGTACCCTTTTATTTCCACTATGTTGTTAAAAAGCACCAGGGAGGCGCTATTTTTGGGTTCGATGGTCAATATTTCCTTCCAGGTGAACTTTCGCCAGCCATGGGTCAGCATCACCAGATCCAATGCTTCAGGTACTTTGGGCTCATTGGGTTTGAAATAAAAAGCAGGCTCATCAATTTTTCCTTTTAGCTCCGCACTCAACAGCAGCCGTGAAAGGATATTGTCCTGTTTGTCGTCAGCCATGGTCCAGTGCAGGTCATTGACAACGGCCAGGGAAAAAGTGCCATCTAGCGGCTTGCCCATTTCATCATGTGCTTCAATGTTGATTTCAACCTCATCCAGTGGTAAATATTCCTTTTTAGCGGTGCTGATGTGCAATTGGGCCTGGCGATGTCGATTCAAAAACACCAGTCTTTCTGCATATGGGCGCTCAGTTTCGTCCAATACCAATACCTGTGCTATCCCGATGGGCAGTTTGGCCACGGGTAATTTCAAACTGGTTTCACCTGCTGGGAAAAACAATTTTTGCTGCCATACAATGCTGTCCTTGCTGCGCAAAACCAGTTGTGCTTGTCCCGGACTGCGTTTCCAAATGCTCACTGGCAAAGAATCCTGATCAGCTAAACCAACGCGAAGTGCCAGTTCATCCTGCCGGGGATCAGGAAGTGGGAAGCTATCTTTTTGCCCAAGTATTTTAAGGTAGTATCGTTCCCCCGTGTTTGGACTGAAACTGAAATGCCCCATACCCTTGTGGTAACTTTCAAAGCTCAAGATGGCTTGATGATTGTCATTGAACAAAGTGCCCCGGCCGTCGATGGGGTTACCCAGGGTATCCATCATTTTGAAGGCTACCTTTTGCTGAAAACCAGCTACGAGGTCGCCTCCTTCCGGAAAAATCCCTATCCTGACTTGCTCCTGCTGCAAGGGAATACTGCGGGCGATGGATTCATTTTGGCCTTCATAGAGGAGTTTAACCTGGAGCAAACCATCAACGTTGGGCAATTGAGCAGGCAATTGGAATACAATGGTGGCCTTGCCTTCTTGATCGGTCTGAACTGAAATGGGTTCAAGGCTGGTGCTGCCCAGGATTGGGGTGGCTTTGATGTCAATATTTTTGAGGGCCTGATTGTCGTTGCTGAGGGCTTCGAGTTGGGCGATTACTCGTTCACCTGCTTGGTATTTGCTGCGATCGAGTTCCAGTTTGAGGCGCAAACGAGGCAGCACCGTTTTTTGTACCAGGATTTTTTTCTCATAAAAGGCATCTGGGCCAAAGTTGAACAGCCATTGTGTGCTAGCCCGTAAGGTGTAAACACCTCCTGCTGTGTTGGCATTTATCGGGATGTAATTGGTCAGATCAGTCGATTGGGTATTTATATTGGAGGTATGAACAACTTGGCCCTGAGGATCGAGCAATTGTACTTGAACTCTGCTGCTTGCTGCACCCGACGGGCGATTGTAATCGTCAGTTAGGTAAGCCCTAAACCAGATATTGTCCCCCGGTTCATATATACTCTGATCCGTATGCAAATACAATTTTTCAAAAGGCAGGATTTTCCGGTAATGCCGCAATAAATCTGCAGCTTGATGTTGCGCAATTCCCAATGTGGGAAGTAGCCAGCAACTTAGTAAAATGGGTAGGTATGTTTTCATAAACCAGTGTTTGAAAACAGGATGCAACCCATTTATAAAATGCACAAATGGGCTACAAGTTTTTTCACCTGCAACCCATTTGTGTCATAACAAATCAGTAAGTCACTTGAATACAAGATAAAATAAAACATGACGGGTAATGCCGGATTGTAGAGACGCACGGCCGTGCGTCTCTACGGTGCGTTGCCACTCAAATCACTTCTTCGCCAAAGCCTTGATTTTCTCCTCCAAATCCAACTCATCGCCCGGATTGTACCCCGTGTGCTCATACACGATGTTTCCTTTTTGATCGATCAAATAAGTCTGTGGGATGGTTTGAAAGTTAAGCGCGGTTTTGAGTTGATTGGCCGCATCACTGAGGAAAATGTAAGGCCAGCCTTTAGTGGTCACCATGGGTTTTACTTTGGGCAGGTCGCGTTGGGTATCGATGGTGACGGCCAAAAACTGCACATCGTATTTGTCTTTCCAGTCCCCGTACACCTCTGTAATCGCGTCCATTTCCCGCTTGCAGGGGGCGCACCAGGTAGCCCAAAAACTC
>JAAFHQ010000041.1 GCA_013298445.1 Chitinophagales bacterium
TTGGGCCAATCGTCGCCATCGGAGATCAGCAGCAGGGGTTTGGGGGCAAAAAGTGCCGCAATTTCAAGGTTGGAAGTGATGTGCGTCGGGCGTTTGTGTACGGGCATGCCACTTTCGCAGGTGCAGCCCCCAAAAAAATGCCCCGATACCATCACCACCGGCACCGATACCTTGATGCGTTCGTCCACTGCGGCCAGCATGAAGGTTTGGGTACCACCACCTGATTCGCCGCTGATGGCCACCCGGTTTTTGTCCACCCCGGGCAGCGAAAGCAGGAAGTTGAGCACGTAGCTGCTGTTGATGAGTTGCAGTTTGAAGGCCTTTTCAATTTTGTGGTCGCAGTATTTGGCGTCGCCATACCCCACCATATCGTAGGCAAAAACGGCTGCGCCCATGCGTGCGAGTGTCGCACAACGCTGTTGGACGTATTCTTTGTAGCGGGGCTCGGGGCCGTGCCCATGCGGGGCGAGGATGGCGGCGAGTTTGCCTGTTTTGTCCAGGGGGGTGTACAAATTCCCAGTCACGTAAATGCCGGGCAGGGATTGGAAGGACACATTCTCCACTGCGTAGCCATTTAAGGTTTTGCGGCTGTGGATGGTAATGTGTTTGGGTTTTTTATGGCTCAGGGACTTGATTTCGGCGCCGTCCAGAATGCCTTGGCGGAGGAGTTGCGCCCGCTTTTCCCAGCTGGCCTGGTCGCTGTATTTTTCGGCTACGGCACGGTGAACCTCTACGGCCTGGGCTTCGGTGTAGAAGTTGCGTTGGCACAGCTCGGGCTTTTCGGGGTTGAATTGGGCGAAAAGGAGGCTGGTGCTGAGGGTCAAAAGGCAAGAGAGCAAGGCTGGATGTTTCATTAGACCGATTTTTTGTTCGACGTTCAAATTTAAATAAAAGAAAGCAAGAATACCTGGTTTAGCCCCTATTCAATCCCCCCCATCCGATACTCCAATGGCGACACCCCCACCCGCTGCTTAAACAACCTGGTAAAATGCTGCGGATACCGATACCCCATGGCGTAAGCAATTTCACTGATGGATTTGCTCTGGTCAAAAATCTTTTGTTTGGCCAGGTTGATGATGCTGGCCTGAATGTATTCCAAAGCCGGGGTTCCCGTTTCTTTTTTGACCAAATCACCAAAATAATTGGCGGAGAGGTTTAATTTTTCCGCACAATAAGCCACCGTGGGTAAGCCCAGCGATTGTGGTAAATCGGAATTGAAATAGGTTTCCAACAAGTGCTCAAAGCGGGTCAAAATGTCCTTGTTCAGGTTTTCGCGGGTAATGAATTGGCGGTCGTAGAAGCGGATACAGTAATTCAGGAACAGTTCAATGTTGCTAACGATCAACATTTTACTGTGTTTGTCGATGCCGCGCTCCAGCTCTTCCTTGATTTTATGGAAACATTCCACTACAATCTGCCGTTCCCGGGCGGAGATGTGCAGCGCCTCGTTCACGTCATAGCCAAAAAATCGGTAGTCCTTCATTTTTTGGCCCAGGGAAGTACCTTTGATTAAATCGGGGTGAAAGACCAGTGCCCAGCCGCTGGGTTGTACCATTATCTCTGCCGCCAAATCAAAACCAAAAACCTGCCCCGGAGCAATGAACAACAAGGTTTCCTCTTCGTAGTCGTATTTGTTGCGCCCGTATTGAAAATCCTCGCAGCGCAGGTCTTTTAAAAAAATCACATAAATCTCCGACAAGCACCGATTGGCGGCGATGGGTATCGACTTTGACTGGTCCAGCACGTTCACCAGGGGATGTAAGGTTTCTTGGCCCCGGCGGGAGCTGAATTGGGACACACTGGACAGTTTTTCAATTTCACCCATGGTAGCTTGTTTAGGCTTTAAAAATACAATAGTAGCTTCGATTTTCTGTTTGTCAACCCCAATCCGTAAAAATGGTAAAGGATGCAGTAATTTGGGTAAGTAGCTTTTAACAAAAGGGAGGGAGCTTTGTGCTCAACAATCAAAGCATTTGCAACCGATGAAAAAAACAATCACCTTTTTCTGTTTTTTCCTTTTTACCCTCTGCTCTTTTGCCCAAACCATCGACACGACCCAAACCCCCAGTTTCTTCCGCGGGCAAATCACCGCTACCAACAACGGCATCTCCCTCATCCCCAATTTTTCCCTGAACAAACCTGCCGCCCTGTTTGATTTATCCATTGGCAAAGGCCGTTTGAGTTTTGATCCCATGTTCCGCTTTGGCCTCGACGGTAAACCATGGACCTTGATTTTTTGGTTTCGTTATAAAGTGGTAGACCAGCGCAAGTTCACGCTCGGGATCGGTGCACACCCATCCCTTTTGTTCCGCACGGAGACGGCCACCATCGCTGGAATCAATAAAGAAGTTTTGACGACCCAGCGCTATGTAGCCTGGGAAGCTTCGCCTACTTATCGACTCAACAAAAATGTAGCGGTGGGACTCTATTACATTGGTTCACACGGCTTGACCAGAGACCTCATCCAATTGACTAATTTTGTAGCGGCCCGAGCCATCTTTACCAATCTGAAATTGGGCTCACAATTCAATTACTCCTTCTCGCCACAGGTCTATTATCTGAAGCAGGATAAATTGGAAGGAACCTACTGGAATGCCAGCTTCGGGCTAGCCAAAAACCATTTTCCACTTACCTTTTCGGCCATTGTTAGTCAAAAAATCCAGTCGGAAATTCCTGGGAAGGATTTTTTGTGGAGCCTTGGGTTGGTGTACAACATCAACAATACTTATTTTAAAACCAGTACTTTGACCCAGCATTAGTTTTTTCTTGTTATTCACCTGTTAAAACCTTCCGTGCTCTCGCATCTAAGGCCTATTTCCCCTATTTTTGCAGCACCAAAAAATATTCTCTCAAAAATCATCAACCATGAAAAACGTATTCGCTGCATTTTTGACCTTCGCCTGCCTGTTTTTTGCCCAAAACCTGATGGCACAAACAGCCAATGCCCCTAAGGACGAAGTAAAAGTGGTTTCGGTAAAAGTGAGCGGCGTATGCTGCAACGGCGACCTGTCGACCATCAAAAAGAAACTGGTCAACCAGGAAGGCGTTGATGCGGTAACGGCTGGTGATGCCAAAAAAGAAGCAACCAACATCAAGGTGACTTACCATCCCGGACTTATTTCGGAAGCCAAAATCCGTAGCTTGATTGAAAAAACTGAAGGCTGTGAAAAACCTGGGGATCTGCCTTACAAGGTGAAAGCGGTGACGTATTTGTAATCAAACTTCCCCTTAAAGGTGCATAACCTGAGGTGAGCCTATGGTGTCTAAAGTTTCTTAGGTGGTTAAAAAGAAAAAACCTGCGAAGCAGGGAATTCTTTCACCACCTAAGTAACCTGAGACACCTAAGGAATCACCTCAGTAGTTTCAACATCTGGGGAATAACCATGTTTAGTACTCATCTGTAACCACAGGGTCGCTTTTTTCCCCCGAACACTTCTATTGGTAAAATCACTGCCATGCGCTTTCTGCTCCTGCTCATTTCCCTCTTCCCTTGTGTCCTCTCTGCCCAAACGGTCAAAGGCAAGATCTTTGGCCAAACCCCCTCCGGCAATGAAATCCTGCCCGGAGCCACCCTCACTTTGTTGGGCAGCACCCTGGGAACAGTGAGCAATGAATTTGGCGTATTTGAAATTCAGGTACCCGCCGATGCTACCGACCCTCGTCTAGTCGTCTCCTTTTTGGGCTTCAAAACCGATACCATAGCCATTGCTGGCCGGACTTATTTTTCGGCTTACCTTAGTCCCGACCCCAAAAACCTGGAAGCAGCCACCGTCGTTGCTCAACAAGGCGGCTCCTTCATCTCGGCCTTGCAAGGCATCAAGGTTGAAGTCATCAACTCAAAAGAACTCACCAAAGCCGCCTGCTGTGATCTGGCGGGTTGTTTTGAAACCCAGGGCACCATCCAGGCCCAAACCACCAACCTCCTGCTCAACAGCAAAGAACTGCGCATTTTGGGCCTTTCCGGCGTTTACAATCAAATTTTGGTGGATGGCATGCCGATGATTTTGGGCAGCAGCTTCACTTATGGCATCAGCAGCATCCCCGGCACTCTGGTCGATCAGATTTTTGTAGCCAAAGGCGCCAATTCGGTCTTGCAAGGTTTTGAAAGCATCAGCGGCCAGGTCAACGTCGTCCTGAAAGAACCTAAACCCGACAAGGAAAAAATCCTGCTCAACGCCTACCTCAATTCCTTTGGGGAAAAACACCTCAACGTCAATTTTTCTACGAACCTGGGTAAAAACTGGAAAAGCCTGACTTCCCTGCACCTGGTACAACCCGCTGGAAAGCGCGACCGGGACGGCGATGCTTTTTTAGACCTGCCCCTGCTGACCCGTTTGGCCATTTACCAAAAATTCACTTTGGGCGATGAACAGACTGAAGGTTGGAGCAGCAAAATTGGCCTGCGTTATTTAGATGAAAAGCGCATTGGCGGGCAAACAACATTTGATGCCAAAAATGACCAGGGCTCCACCCAGGTCTATGGCCAGGTCGTGCAATACCAACAACCCGAACTGTATACCAAAACGGGCTATCGCTTCAACCCCCAATCCAAAATATCCCTGATTGCCTCGGTCTTTCAGCACCAGCAATCGGCCTGGTTTGGTGTGACCCAATACAACTCCAAACACCTGAACGCCTACGTCAACCTGCAATACGAACAACTCTGGGCGCAAAAACACGACCTGAAGTTTGGCTTCAGCTACCGCCACCTCAACCTGGATGAAACAATCCGTTTTTCCAACAATGACCTGGAGCGAACCTTTGCTGGCGACTACCTGCGGCGGGAACGTACTCCCGGCCTGTTTGCCGAAAACGTGTTCAATTTTGAACATTTCAGCATCATTGCTGGCGCCAGAATGGACCACCATCGGCAATTTGGTTGGCAATTCGTGCCCCGCCTGACCCTGCGCTACAACGCGGGCGACGCCACGGTGATCCGTGCCAATGTAGGACGTGGCTTGCGCTCGGTCAATTTGTTTGCCGAAAACGTGTCCTTGTTGATCAGTTCCCGCGATATTCGCTTTGCGGAGCCCCTGGAATTGGAAAGGGCCTGGAACTCGGGCATCAACCTCACCCACACTGCTACAGGGGAAAACCTGGTGGCCACTTTTTCGGTCGATTTTTACCATACCCGCTTCCAAAATCAGATTTTCCCAGATTACGATTCCGATCCGGGTTTGGCGATCATCCAAAACTACCGCAGCCGATCGGTTTCCAATGGGTTTCAGTTCGATGCCAAATTTGTGCTCTCGAAAGTTTTTGAGGCCAAGTTTGCCTACAACTTTTTGGACGTGTACCGCCCCACCGTTGAAGGGAAGGTCTATTTGCCGTTTAATGCCCCCTACCGGGTAGTCGGCGCATTTTCCTACGAGCCCAAAAACAAAGAATGGCATGCCGATGTAAACCTGCACTGGATGGGCCCGCAGCGTTTGCCGGATACCAAATCCCTGCCGGAGGCATTGCGGCAGCCCGAGTTTTCCCGCGCCTTTTCGGTGACCAATGTGCAGTTCACCAAGGTTTGGAAAAAACTGGATGTGTATGCGGGTTGTGAAAACCTCTTTGATTTCCGCCAGATTCGCCCCATCATCAATTGGCAAAATCCTTTTGGAGAGTACTTTGATACGGCTTTTGCCTGGGGCCCTACGCGGGGACGGGAGTTGTACCTGGGGCTGAGGATGAGGTTGTAAAAAACGGCTTCAGCGCTGTAGGCAAATAAAGAAACAAAAATCATCCATTCCCCTAAATCCCAATCCCTCCTTTGCTACGTATATTTGTGCAGTACCATAGCACATGAAAAACGCAAGCATTTGGATTCTTTTACTGGTTTATCTTACGGCATCCTGTGTGGAGCTGCTGCCAGTATTGAACGATACGCTTGCGCACCTTTTTTGGCACCACCATCACCTTGAACACGTGCACCACGGTCAAGAAGACCATGAACACGTAGGGGAGGAAATCGTCCAATTGTTGAACCTGGATCACGGAACTACCTCAGCCATTTCGGAATCACCCGACTATAAATTCAGCTTGTCGGTGCACTTGATTGCCCCGACTATGGTTTTTAAAACGCGCAGATTAGGTCATATTCAACAAGTTCCCCTCCCGCTTTATGCTATTAGTTGGTCATTGGGTGTAGGGAACGCAGTTTTCCAACCACCAGAGCTCGCCTAAACGTTTCCCATCTTTTCTTTATCCATCTTGTCTGCCTGCCCAATGAAGGGATCAGGCTAGACCTTGCTTTTTTAACTTTCTAGCGCAGGTACATCCGCACAGAAGTGCTGTACCTGGCTTTCCCAAGCTATTTTGATCATGAAAAAACGATATTTTCCAAAAATGATCCTGCTAGGTTTGTTTTTGTTCTTGCAAACTGGTTGGTTGGTTGCGCACGACATCATCGGGCGGGTGCTCAATGCCCAAACGGGAGAAGCCATCGTGGGCGCCACCATTTTTATTCCGGCGCTACAAAAGGGCACCACCACCAACGAATTGGGGGCCTTCAGCATCAAAGACCTGGACGGCGACCAATACGAATTGAGCATTTCTTATGTGGGCTTTATGACCCAAAATGTGCAGGCCAATACCAGCGAGTCCCTGGATATTCGCCTGGAGCCTACGGTGCTCAACCTAAGCGAATTTGTGGTAAACAACCAACGCGATTTGGGCAAAACCATGACCCTGATCAACAAAATTGACCTGGAATTGCGCCCCACCCGCTCTTCACAAGACGTATTGCGGATGATCCCCGGGCTCATCACCGCCCAACATGCGGGTGGAGGCAAGGCTGAACAAATTTATTTGCGCGGCTTTGACATCGACCACGGCACCGACATTCGGGTAACGGTAGACGGCATGCCCGTCAACATGGTCAGCCATGCCCACGGGCAAGGTTACGCTGATTTGCATTTTTTGATTCCCGAATTGATCGACAACGTCGATTTTAACAAAGGGCCATACTACACCCAGCAAGGCGATTTTACCACAGCGGGTTATGCCAACTTCAATACCCGCAATGCCCTGTCGCGCAGTTCCATCAAGTTGGAAACCGGGCGATTCGACACCTACCGGGCGGTTGGACTTTTGGATTTGTTGGGTAAAAATGCCAGTAGCCAGCAAAACGCTTATTTCGGTTCCGACCTGACCTTCAGCAATGGGCCTTTTGAGAGTCCCCAAAACTTCAACCGCATCAACCTGATGGGCAAATACCATGGCTTGATTGGCACGGATCAGGTGCTTACGGTTTCTTTATCCACGTTCAGCAGCCGTTGGGAAGCATCGGGGCAGATTCCAGATCGTGCGGTGCGCAGTGGCCTCATCAGTCGCTTTGGTGCCATCGACGACAACGAAGGGGGCAATACCAGTCGTACCAACGCGAACATTCAACTGCTCAAAACCCTGGAGAATGGCGATGTGCTGCGCAACCAGTTTTTTTACGTCAAAAACAAGTTCCAGCTCTTCTCCAATTTCACCTTTTTCCTCAATGACCCGGTCAATGGGGACGAAATTCGCCAAACGGAGGATCGGGATATTTTTGGCTACAACCTGTCGTACAGCGCCGAACGCAAGTTGGGAGGCATGTCCTTGCGCACAGAAGCGGGCTTAAACATCCGCTACGACAAAACCAAGGGGACCGACCTGGCCCGGACGCTCAAGCGCAACACCCTGATTAGTTATGCAGCGTTGGGGGACATTGACCAATTGAATGCGGCGCTTTACGTGGATGAAATACTGAAGTTGAGTGAGCGCTTTACGATCAATGCTGGCTTACGTTTCGATCAGTTTAGCTTCGGTTATGTCAACCTGTTGGATAGCCTGTACGACCACCCTGTGGTGTCGGCCAATACCGTAAGCCCCAAGTTGAATTTTTATTACAATGCGAGTCCTAGTGTACAACTTTACCTCAAGTCGGGCATCGGCTTTCACTCGAATGATGCGCGGGTAGTGGTTCCCCAAAATGGAGTTGAGATACTCCCTAAGGCTTATGGGGTGGACTTTGGCGCTTTTGTCAAACCCTTGCCCAATTTGTTTTTGAATGTAGCGGGCTGGTTTCTTGACCTGGATCAGGAATTTGTATACGTGGGTGACGAGGCAGTGGTAGAACCTTCGGGTAAAACGCGCCGCTATGGCTTTGACCTGTCGGCGCGGTACCAGGCAACGAAGTGGTTGTTTGTCGACCTGGATATGAACTACACTGTACCACGTAGCCGGGAAGGGGTCGAAGGCGAGAATTTCATTCCCTTGGCGCCTACCTTCACCAGCATTGGGGGCCTTACGACCAAATTTGCGAAGGGCTTGAACGGCAGTATCCGCTACCGCCATGTTGCCGATCGCCCAGCCAACGAAAACAATACCGTAACGGCCCTGGGGTATACGCTGCTGGATGGCGGCCTCACTTACACCGCCCGCAAAGCGGAGTTCGGTTTGTCGTTTGAAAACATCCTGAACGTGGACTGGAATGAGGCGCAGTTTGATACGGAAAGTCGCTTGTTCAATGAGCCGAATTCGGTATCGGAATTGCATTATACGCCGGGGACGCCGTTTTTTGCGAAGGTGAGTGCGACGTTCTTTTTTTAGCTAGGCTTGCACTTGCGAAGCAAAAAAATTGTTGCGCTGCGTAAAACATTGTAGAGACGCACGGCCGTGCGTCTCTACCGTGCCAAATTCTACGATTAAATCCAGAATTGATGGGCCCTGTGGGCGACTGGGGCTATGTTAAACTATTAATTTTTACCTTAGCATCCAAAGTACCCTCATGAAATGGATCACCCGCGAACGCCCGAAAATCGACCGTATTGCCTGCCCTTGGCTGATTAAAAACTTTGTGGATGCAAAGGCGGAATTCATCTACGTGCCCGAAGCCGAAGTACTCGTTAAAGCAGCGGAGCTGGGTGCCATTCCATTTGACATTCCCAGCGTGGAATATTCGCACGAAGGGGAATTGTGCACCTTCGATTACATCCTGAAAAAGCACCAGTTGAATGATCCAGCACTGCACCAATTGGCAGTCATTGTAAGAGCTGCTGACACAGACCAATTTGCCCTGGCCCCTCAAGCGGCGGGTTTATGGGCCATTTCAGCGGGTTTGGCGTACAATATCCAGGATGACCATCAGCTCCTGGAAGTCGGCATGATGTTGTACGATGCCCTGTACACCTGGGTCAAATACCTCCAGCATGAAAAACATACTGGTGACCCGGTAGAACAACTCTTGCTGCAAATGGTGGAAAAGTACATCAGTGAAAAATCGGCAACGAAGCAGCGCATTCCGGCCTGGGCCAAAGAGCTCAAAGAAACCATCCAGGATTATGTGGATACCAATTTTAGTTTGAGTTTAAAAGACATTTCGCAGGAATTGGACTTGCACCCGGCCTATGTGTCGCGGGCTTTTTCCAAGTATTTTGACAACTTGTCTTTTGGAGAGTACATCCGCAAATTGCGCATCGAAAAAGCGGTTCAACTGCTGGAAACTACTGGCATGTCCTTGACCGAAATTGCCTACCTCACCGGATTTTCCGACCAGAGCCATTTCAACCGCATTTTTAAAAAACACCTGGGCGTACAACCTTCCGTTTATCGAAAATCACTGCAAAAAGGTAAAACGGATGCTAGTGATTAAATTTGTTCTATTCTTCCTGAGATCAGCTTGCTTATCTTGCGGATAAAAATGGCTTATCCTTCCTTTCGCGAAGCCTTCCAAGTCTGGCTCAAAGTAGCCCTCTACAGCTTCGGTGGCCCCGCCGGGCAAATCGCGGTGATGCACAAATACATCGTGGAAGACAAAAAATGGCTGGGCGAAAACCGCTTCCTCCATGCCCTCAATTATTGCATGCTTTTGCCCGGCCCCGAGGCCCAACAATTGGCTACTTACATTGGCTGGTTGATGCACAAAACCCGGGGCGGGCTTATGGCCGGAGGTTTGTTTGTGCTGCCAGGCTTTTTATCCATTCTGGTTTTGAGCATTTTGTACGCCCTGTGGAAAGACCTGACCTTTGTACAAGGCATTTTTTACGGCATCAAACCCGCTGTACTGGCGGTAGTAGTGGGCGCTGTGATCAAAATCGGCAAACGGGCGCTCAAAAATGAGGTCATGGTAGGCATTGCCGTTTTGGCCTTTATTGCCATCTTTTTTTTCAAAATCTCCTTTCCTTACATTGTTTTGGCAGCGGGACTGCTGGGCTACTTTGGCGGTAAAATCTGGGAAGAAAAATTCTACGTGATCAAAGGCCATGCCGATGTAAAAAACAGCGAAATGGGTTTGATAGACTCCTACATTCAGGCGGAACGGCCCTCTTTGGTCAAAACGTTGGGGGTCGCCCTGTTTTGGTTGGCCATGTGGCTGGTTCCGGTAGTGATTTTAGTCTCGGTTTTGGGAATGGATAATGTCTTCAGCAAGGAAGCGCTGTTTTTTAGCCAATCTGCTATCGTCACCTTTGGGGGCGCATACTCCGTACTGGCTTACATTTCTCAAAAAGCGGTGGAAACCTACGGCTGGCTACAGCCCGGCGAAATGCTGGATGGGCTGGGTATGGCGGAAACCACGCCTGGGCCACTCATTCAGGTGGTACAATTTGTCGGCTTTATGGGTGCTTTTCGCAACGCGGGCAGCCTCGATCCAATTTTGGCAGGAGTGTTGGCATCAGTGTTGGTCACCTGGGTAACTTATTTGCCTTCCTTCCTCTTTATTTTTACTGGAGCGCCATACATTGAATATTTACGGGGCAACAAATCGCTGAGTACAGCTCTGTCTGGCATCACGGCGGCAGTAGTTGGTGTTATTCTTAACCTAGGGATTTGGTTCAGTTTGCATACCTTGTTCGCTGAGGTAGCTGAGGTAAGCGCAGGCCCTTTACACATTCCTGTTCCCGTTTGGAATACGGTAGAATGGGGAGCAGTGTTCATCACTTTGGCAGCCTTGATTTTTTCTTTTCGCCTGAAATGGGATATGCTGAAGACCATCGGCGTTTGTATGCTATTGGGCTTGATTTTTAAATTTTTCATCCTTTAAAACCAACCATTGTGGATCGAAGTACTTTTCTCAAAAACACAGCCATTTTAGGCACGGCTTCATTACTGCCGAACAATTCCGTTTTTGCCAACAATGTCACCGAAAACGGGATCGACAAGTTGGTGGACGCCGACGGCAATTTTGCCCTGCAAGCCCTGCCCTACAAAGAAACCTTCCTCGAACCCTACATGGACGAAGAAACGGTGCACTTGCACTACACCTTTCACCACGGTGGTGCAGTAAAAGGAGCAAACAAAGACTTACAAATGATCCGCAAGGCCCTGGATGAAAACAGCGTAGAGACTGTGGATTATTGGACTAAAAAATTGTCCTATCACTTGTCTTCCCACGTCCTGCACACCATCTTTTGGACGAATTTAACCAATAAAAAAACCGATCCTGCGGGGGAGTTATTGAAAAAAATAGAAAGAGATTTTGGCTCTTACGACAAATTAAAACTGCTCATTTCCAAAACCTCCAAAGACGTGGATGGCAATGGCTGGGGCATCCTTGGTTATCTGCCCTACACGGATAAACTCACGGTTTTACAGTGCGAAAACCACGAAAAACTAACCCAATGGGGCGTTATTCCGCTGCTGGTGATTGATGTATGGGAACATTCCTATTACCTGAAGTACCGTAACAAACGCGCTGATTTTGTGGACAATCTGTTTGGTATTTTGAATTGGGACAATGTTGCGCAACGTTATGCTACGGGTTTGAAGTTGCTGAAGTGATTGGAATAAACTGCAAGTGCAATTTTTTTTGCACTTGCAGTACAACAGATAAAGAAGATGAAAATTGGCTTTATTGCACTATTCTTTTTAGCCCCTTTTTTGACCTATTCGCAACAAATAGGCAGTATAACCGGGAAAATAACGGACGACAAAAACTACCCAGTTGAGTTCGCTACAATTTTTGTTTCGGCAAAAAATGATTCACTCAAAGTCATCAGTGGAACCATTAGCGACAGCACGGGGCGTTTTTTGTTGGCCAATCTTCCCTATGGAGCATATATGCTGAATGTACAACTGATCGGCTATACAAAACATCAGCAATCATTCCTGCTCAACGAAAGCAACTCCAATCAGAATTTATCCCCAATCGTTTTGCAAACGGACGCTAAGTTATTGGATGCGGTGGAGGTAAGGGGCTTACGCAACATGATCAAAAAAACCGAGGAAGGGATTGTAGTGAATGCTGCGGATAACCTCACCCAAATTGGTGGAACTGCCACCGACCTACTCAAAAACACCCCCAATGTGCTCGTAGGAGCAGAAGGGGAAATTACTTTGCGTGGAAAAAGCCCTCTGATTTTGATCAACGGCCGGACTTCGGGCATGGGAGGAGCAGACCGTTCGGCCAATCTTGAACAAATCCCCGCCAGTAGCATCGAGCGGATCGAAATCATTACCAATCCATCGGTTAAATACGACGCCGACGCCGAAGGAGGCATCATCAATATCGTATTGAAAAAAAATACCGATCTGGGAACAAACGGCGCTTTTGCCCTCGGCGCGGGTTTTGGCGAACGGTACCGCCTGAACGGAACCCTTTTGCTCAACCATAAAACGCCAAAATGGAATTTGGGGGTTGCCTACGACAATTGGTACACCACCAGAACCCGCAGGGTACGCGGCGACAGAACCCAATTTGAGCTGCCCGATGAATATTACCTCAGCCAACGCAGGTTTGATGAACGAACCGTTCAGATTCAAACTGCCCGGGCCAATATCGATTATACGCCGAATAAAAAAAACAGCCTCAGTTTGGAAGCGATCTGGTTGTTTGAAGGTGAGGACAATCGCGAAACACTGAGCAATTTAATCCAAACTTCCACTTTTGATTTTACGAATAGCAACCGAAGGTTTTCCAAAGAAATCAGAACGGCGCACACGGGGGAAATAGCCTTGCATTACACCAAACGATTCAATCAACCCGAGCGTTTTTTAAGCTTCAATGCCAGTTCTGCCTCGAACTTTCCCCGAGAAAATACCGACATAACTACCCAAACACTATCCCAACAAACTACGGAAATCGGGAGTCCTTTTTTGCAGAGAACCCACAATTTTGTAAACTCCAACCTCAGCAATATTGCCATTGATTACAGCCATCCGCTCCGCAAAACAGGGTTGATCGAAGCAGGATACAAAAGCATCTTCCGTTTTTTGGACAATGATTTTCTGCGCCAAAATCAATTGAATGGCAATTTTATTACGGATGTTGCCAATACCGATGTTTTTAAGTTCAAAGAACAAATTCATGCGGCATACACCCAATACACAGGGTGGGTTGGTGAAAAACAATCCCCGAAATGGAAATATACGCTTGGCCTACGGGCCGAACAGGTCTGGAACAATGGCAATACCACCCTCAAACCAGTAAAATTTACCAATGATTATTTCAACTTGTTTCCTTCGGCTAGTCTGATCTATTACACCACCCAGCGGAACATGCTGAAGCTGAGTTACAGCCGAAGAATCAACCGACCAGGCTTTGGGCAATTGAGCCCTTTTACCGACATCACCGACTCCTTGAACCAACGAGCGGGAAATCCTAAGCTCCTCCCCGAATTGGCCCATGCATTTGAATTTTCTTACAACCAGGCCTATAAAAAAGGCAGTTTTATCGCTTCTGCATTTTACCGCAAGACCAGCAATGTAATTTTGCCCTATACCACTTTGGACAACAATGGAGTGGCCTTTACAAACCTGCTGAATTTTGGGAAGGCTACAACTTACGGCCTGGAAGGAATCCTCACCTACAATCCGTCCAAATTTTGGAGCCTCAATTTGAATGTTTCGGGCTACGATTTGCGCATTGAAACCAGTGAATCAACGCTCGATTTACAACGCAATCAACTTACCTATTTCGCCAAACTCATCAATAACTTTATCCTATGGAACAATGGAAAACTACAAGTGACGGGCAATTACACTTCCCCCATTGCGATTCCGCAGGGTGAACGGGTTGCGGTTTATTTTGTGGACCTGGGCTTTCAACAAAAAATCATGAAGGGTCAGGGCAGATTGGGGCTGACCTTAACCGATATTTTTAATACGCAGCAAAGTGGTTTGATCACTTCCGATAGCAATTTTGATTTCAGCCGGATTACTAAACTGGATACTCGAGCCATCATGCTCAACTTTGGTTTTACCTTCAAATCTGCGTTCAAGGAAAATCTGATGGAAAACAAGTTTAAAAATGAGTAAAGGGCTTTGGCAAAATTGCTAGCTTTGTACTTAGAATTTTATCCTACATGAAAAAATGCCTATTGATCTATCTGGTCTTTAACCTGCTGGCAGTCAACCTGCCCAAGGACTATGTTATTTCAATTTGCAAACTCGGCAATTTGTTTATCCACTATTACCACCATGCACATGAAAAACACGAGCACAACATCCTTGATTTTTTAGCCGATCACTACGCCGGGCACAAGCACCACCAAGCTGACCATGAAGACCACGAAAACTTACCTTTCCACCACCATCATCAGGAAGATTTCTCTCATTTTGCTGCACAGCCTATTTTTGTCTTGCCCCAATCAATGGAAAAACTGGCGTTTTTCCCTGTTCATAACGTCATAAAAGCCCAGAATTTTTCGGCACCAAAATGGTATGCTCACCAAATCACTGGAGACATTTGGCAGCCACCCAAAGCTTAATCCTATCTTCTACGCCGCTCAATCCTTGCGGCTACATCATGCCATTTTTCTCTTAATTTCAATTGTATGCTAATGAAAAAGTCATTGCTGCTACTGGCAGCGTTGTGCTATCTGTTGGTGGCCTGCAACAGCAATTCGCCCGAGGCGGAAGCTGATCACGCTCACGACGCGGAAGGCGATCATCCTGCTGAACTGGAAGCCTTAGCTTATACCCTTTACACCAGCAAAACCGAACTTTTTGTGGAATTCAAACCCTTGGTGGTAGGGACCGAAAGTCGTTTTGCTGCACACTTCACTGCGCTTGGTGAATTGTTCAAAGCCATTGATAAAGGCAGCATCAAACTCTCCCTGGTCGGAGAAAATGCCAATCCGTCCATCACAGCTACAGAACCAGAAGTACCCGGCATTTTTCGCTTGCGCATGACGCCTGAAAAAGCCGGAAACTACCAACTGGTTTTTGACATCCAAACTCCCACTTTTACCGATCAAATCACCATTGACAACATTGTGGTTTACCCGGATGAAAAAACGGCGCTGGCCCAACAACCTGCCGCATCTGGCCCAGTCAGCGACATCACCTACCTGAAAGAACAGGCCTGGAAAGTTGAATTTGCCAATGCGCCCGCTGAAATTCAGCCCTTCAGCGAGATCATTCGGACTGGTGGCCAAATCATGGCCGCTCCCGGCGATGAAGCGGTAGTAACCACCCAAATCAGCGGCATTGTTTCCTTTGTTGGAAAAAATTATGTACCCGGTAGCACCATTTCCTTGGGTGCGTCTCTTTTTGCAGTAAAAAACAATGAAGTAGTGCAAAGCAATTTGGGCGCAGATTTGAAAAAAGCCGAAGCGGATTTAGCTACGGCCAAAAAGAATTTTGAACGCTCCGGGGAATTGGTCAAAGACAAAATCATTTCCGAGCGGGAATTTTTGGAAGCGCAACTGCGCTACGAAAATGCCCAAACACAGCTCAACGCCGTTGCCGTTTCCAAAAACTTCAACCAAAATCGGCAAAAGATCACCGCACCGATGGGTGGTTTTTTGAAAAACATCCTGGTGGAAAACGGGCAATTTGTAAGCGCGGGGCAACCATTGGCGACCATTTCCAAAAACAAAAAATTGCTCTTGCGGGCCGATGTGTCACAACGCTACTTCTCAAAACTGGCAGCGATCACA
>JAAFHQ010000410.1 GCA_013298445.1 Chitinophagales bacterium
ATTACCTGGAAAAAATCCCCTACCGCAAGGCGATTGCGGATCGGTACACCGAATTGTACAACTTTCCGAAGGTGAGTGCACCAAGTAAAGCCGGAGATAATTACTTTTTTACCAAAAACGATGGCCTGCAAAACCAGGCAGTGATTTACGTTCAAAAAGGCCTAAATGGGGACCCTGAAGTATTCATCGACCCCAATAAACTCTCCAAAGATGGTACCATCACGGTTGGTTTGCTTGAAGCTGATCCTACCAACAAGTACATGGCCATTGCCCGTAATCAGGCTGGTTCGGATTGGCAGGAAATCCGCATCGTTGACATTGCTACTAAAAAGGAGCTCAAAGACGTCCTGAAGTGGGTGAAATTTTCCGGCGCATCCTGGTACAAAAATGGCTTCTTTTACAGCCGTTACCCCGAACCCGCCAAAGGCCAGGAACTCTCTGGCAACAACCAATTTCACTCGGTGTATTACCACCAACTGGGCGATGACCAATCGAAGGACAAACTGATCTACGAAGACCGCAAAAATCCCAACATCTACCACAATGCTGGAGTGACCGAAGACTATAAGTATCTGGTTATGTATGCGGCCCCCGGTACCGACGGCTATGCCACCTACATCAAAGACCTCGAAAAAGATGGCCCTTTTCAAGCCCTTTTTCCCGGCTATGCCAACAAAAGTGGCGTCGTTCAGCACCTTAGCAATGGACGCTTTTTGGCCTTAACGGACATTGATGCTCCCAATTACCGGGTGATTGAGATTGATGCAGCAAAACCAGACAAAAAGAACTGGAAAGTCATCATCCCCGAATCACAAAACCTACTGCAAAGTGCCAGTACAGTGGGCAAAAAACTCTTTGCGGATTACCTGCAAAACGCCACCACCCGCTACTACCAAATGGACTACGATGGCAAAAACAAAAAGGAAATCAAATTGCCTGGAGTAGGTTCGGCTGGTGGTTTTTACGGCAAAGAAGAGGACGGTCTCACCTTTTACACCTTTACTTCCTTCATTTATCCCAGTGTCATCTTCAAATACGACCTCAAAACGGGAAAATCTGAGCAGTTCTTCAAAACACCGCTGAAGTTCAATCCCGAGGATTACGAGGAAAAACAGGTTTTTTACCCCAGCAAGGACGGCACCAAGGTATCCATGTTTGTGGTACACAAAAAAGGCCTCAAACTGGATGGCAAAAACCCAACTTATCTTTACGGATACGGTGGATTCAACATCAGTTTGACCCCTAGCTTTAGCACCGCGCGTTTGATTTTGCTCGAAAACGGAGGTGTATACGCCATGCCCAACCTGCGCGGCGGTGGAGAATACGGTGAAAAATGGCACCAGGCCGGGATGTTGCTCAACAAGCAAAATGTCTTTGATGACTTTATCTCTGCTGCGGAGTACCTGATCAAAGAAGGTTATACTTCCAAAGAAAAACTGGCCATTGCGGGTGGTTCCAATGGCGGCCTGCTGGTAGGCGCTGCCATGACCCAACGACCGGACTTGTTCGCAGTTGCCTTCCCGGCAGTGGGCGTAATGGACATGTTGCGCTACCATAAATTCACGGTGGGCAAGGGTTGGATTCCAGAATACGGCTCCGCAGATGATCCCAAGTATTTCGATTACCTGAAGTCTTACTCGCCACTGCACAACCTGAAGCCGGGTGTGGAATACCCCGCCACGATGGTCACTACTGCCGATCACGACGACCGGGTGGTACCTGCGCACTCCTTCAAGTTTGCGGCTCAATTGCAAAAAAGCCATAAAGGTGACAACCCTGTTTTGATTCGCATTGAAACCGATGCGGGCCACGGAGCAGGTAAACCCACTTCGAAAGTCATTGAAGAACAGGCGGATATGTGGTCGTTTTTCTTTTACAACACCAAGTCGCCTGTTAAGTACTTTAAGAATTAAATAGGGTGAATCCCTGATTTTAAAAAATTACCAAAGCGACATTTTTGAGCACAAAGAACACAAAGGCAGCACAAAGGACACAAAGCGAAGCGCCTTCAATATCTAACTTTGTGTCCTTTGTGTCCTCTTTTTATTCTTTGTGATAAAAAAATGTCGCTTTGGTAATTCTCTTTGAGAAACCTCAATTCGGAAACGTGTAACCCATGCAAAAAACCATCATCGCCGCAAAATCCGACAACCACGTCATTGGAAACCAACAGAAATTGCCCTGGCACATGCCCGCCGACCTGGCTTTTTTTATGGAGCAAATCCAACATGGCTACCTGCTCACGGGGAGAAACTCTTATGGAACCCCCGAGGGAATGGGGGTTTTTGCCAATCGCCAGGATGTGATTCTGATTACCCGTCAAAAGGATTATGCGCCCAAGGGAATCTTTGTCGCCCATTCCATTGCAGAAGCTTTTGAGCTGGCTGAAAAACTGGAGGTCCAACAATTGAACATCTTAGGCGGCGCAGAAATTTATGCCCAAACTATGCACCTCGCCGATGAACTCATCATCACGGAGGTGCACACCACCTGTGCGGGAGATGCCTTTTTTCCCTCCATCGATCCTGCCCTATGGAAAGAAGTGAAAAGGGAGGATCATCCGGCCGATGCAGCGAATCCTTATGCTTATTCCTTCGTTTGGTATGCGCGCATTTAATCCTTTTTTTTTCAACACTCAGCGAAGAAAAATTAGTCTTGGTCGGGTAACGCATTTTTACCTGTAACTCTTGCCCGGCCCTTGCTCGTCTTTTCGGCATCAATCACCGAAAATAATGTTATTATGAGCAAGCCGACAAAAATCTTTTCTTTTTCCCTATTCCTCTTGTTGAGCGTTTTTCAACTATTGAATGCCCAAACCCTCTTGAAAGGCCGGGTATTGGATGAACAGCAAAAACCATTGCCCTACGCCAATGTACTACTGCTGAAAGCCCAGGATTCCTCGCTGGTTAAAGGAGCAGTCACCGACGATGCTGGCCTTTTTGCCCTCGAAGCAGTTGCTGAAGGGCAATACCTGGTCTCTGGAAGTATGATTGGCTACGCACCCCATTTTTCTCAAAGTATCCAAATCAAAGCTGGACAGCCAGATTATCAATTTGGAGACATCCTGCTGCAATCTGCTTCAGTGAAATTGGGTGAAGTGACCGTAAAAGGCCAAAAACCCTTCATCGAGTTGCAGCAAGATAAAATGATCGTCAATGTAGACGCCAGCCCGGTTGCAGCCGGCAACAATGCCCTGGAATTGCTGGCCAAAAGCCCTGGCGTGATGGTCGACCACAACAGCACCATCACCCTCAAAGGCCGTTCCGGAGTAATGGTGATGATCAACGGCAAACAAACCTACATGTCGGCTGAAGAGGTGACCCGCCTCCTCGAAAATACCCCAGCCACCAGCATCGAAGCCATCGAAATCATCAGCAACCCTTCCGCCAAATACGACGCTGCGGGAACTTCCGGCATCATCAACATTCGCATGAAAAAGGAAAAAGGCCTGGGTACGAATGGTAACCTGACCCTGGGTGCTGGATATGGCGAAAATCCACGCGGTAGCGCTGAACTGCGCATGAACAACCGCAGCAAAAAAGTCAATGTTTTTGGTTCCTACGGCAATTTTTACAACAAACGTTTCCAGAACATGGAGATCTTTCGCCGCATTCCCTTCGAAAACACCTTTACCGAAATGAACCAATACGACCGCAAAATCATGTGGTCTGACAACAACCGCATCAATGCCGGAGCAGACTGGTTTTTGAGCAAAAAGACCACCCTCGGCGTTTTGGCCAATGCTTCAATCGGAGAGTGGGTACCTCAATCCAGCGGTCGCAACCTGTTGAGTGGTGCCCTGCCTGGCGATTTTAATGAAGTGCGCAGCGACAATACCGGTGGCGACAACTGGCGGGATTACACCACCAATGTCAACATGAAACATGCCTTTGACAACAAAGGCCACGAATTGAGCTTCGACGCAGATTATTCTACCAACAGCGCGGACAAGTTGCAAACCAACACCAACCGTTTTTTCAATACCACTGGGCAAGAAGTTGATGTACCCAATATCGTCCGGACCAATGCTGGTTTACAAGTTGATATCCTGGCTTTTAAAATGGATTATTCCCGTCCCTTGGGTGAAAAATCCCGCATTGACGCAGGTTGGAAAAGCAGTTTTGTAGATACGGATAATGATTTGTTGGTAGAGACCTTTACCGAAAACGTTTGGCAAAACGATCCTCGCCGCAGCAACCGCTTCATGTACAGCGAAAACATCCATGCGGGCTACCTCAATTTTAGTACTCAACTCAAAAAAGTGAGCATCCAGATGGGCTTGCGCGGGGAGTTGACCGATGCGCTGGGGCAGTCGCCAACCTTGTCGGAAAGTTTTACCCGCAATTACTTCAACCTCTTTCCCAGTATGAGTATCTCTCACCCCCTGGGTAAAGAGAACAGCCTGAGTTACAACTACAGCCGCCGCATCAATCGGCCTTCTTACGATGACCTCAATCCTTTTGTAAATTTTATCGACCAATATACTTTTGGCAAAGGTAATCCTTACCTAACGCCAGAGTTTACGAACACGCTCGGGTTAAATTTTTCGCTGAAAAACAAATACATCCTCAGCCTCAACTACAACCATACGAGCGACAAAATCACCCAGGTTCTGGAGCAAGACGATGCCTTGCGCCAGACTTACCAAACCTCAGCCAACCTGAGTACTTTCAAAAACTACAGTGCGACCATATCCGCACCTTTTGAACTGGCCAAATGGTGGAATACCCGCCTGAACGTGGTGGGCTACATCAATGACCTTGATTCTCCTTTGTCCAATGGGGCGATCAATCAAAGCCAGTTCACCGCCCAGTTTATGGCCATGAACACCTTCAATCTGCCCAACAAAATCAAAGCCGAAATGACCGTGTTTTACCAAACCAAAATGCTGGAAGGCATCTTCGAAATTGACCCACTGTGGGGCATGGACATTGGTGCTTCTATGCCTATCTGGAAGGGCAAAGGCAACTTAAAGCTTAACCTGAGCGACGTGTTTTTTACCCGTCAACCCCATATCATCGTCAAACAAGGCAATGTGGATGTCGTGGTAGATCCAACCAACGAAAGTCGTCGCTTGAATGCTACGCTGACCTATAAGTTTGGGAAAACCGATGTAAAACCTTCGAGAAGACGGAGTACGGCGACGGAGGATGAGTTGGAGCGGGTTTCGCGGCAGTGATTCATGATCACCAAAGCGGCATATTTTTAAACACAAAGGAAAAAAAGAGGACACCAAGGACACAAAGCGAAGCGTCGTCTACGTCTAACTTTGTGTCCTTTGTGTCCTCTTTTTTTCCTTTGTGCTAATTTCTTCGTTTTGATTTTGTGTTACTCCTTGAACAGTGGCAAAACCCTGGAGCGACGTAGAATCTGGTATGTGCGACCGTCGAGCTTGACGCCAACGGCGTCAGTTAAAGACCGACGAGCGCCCACGTAGTGGCATGTGAAATTTAAAAAATGACTCCCTTTAGTTTTAATTGGCAGCCCATCAATCATTCACAATCACCTGTTCCTTCACCCAAGTCCCCGGCTCCAGTACAAAGTGAGACTCTGCCGAAACCCCAATTTTTTTCAGCAACAAATACCCCTTGAGCAACAACTGCTCGCGGATAGGCATCACTGGCGAAATGAGGAAAGCCGTATCCAGGAGTACAAAACGGAAATCAGGCCCCACATTGTGCTCTTGTAAAGTAGCATAGTGGTTC
>JAAFHQ010000411.1 GCA_013298445.1 Chitinophagales bacterium
CTTATACAGCAAATTGCAGCGCAAAAACCTCTCGGTAGGTCAAATGAGCAGCGACGTGGAACAGGACCAGCGTGAAGAAACCATGTTGGCGTTCAAAAACAGCAAAATTGACATCATCGTTGCTACCGACGTAATCAGCCGCGGCATCGACGTGGATGGCATCGACCTGGTGGTCAATTACGATGTGCCCCGCGACCCCGAGGATTACGTACACCGCGTAGGACGTACTGCCCGTGCCGAGCGCAAAGGCGAAGCCATTACACTGGTATCGCCGATGGACCAGCACCGTTTCCGTCGGATTGAAAAATTGATTGATAAAGACATCGAAAAACTGACTCCACCCAAAAGCCTGGGTGAGGGGCCAGAATATTCACCGAATGCACGCCGGGGCAAAAGCACCGGACCTCACTCGCACCGCCCTGCAGGTGGTCATGGGCAGCATGGTCGGAAAAATCCGGCAGCTCCGGGGAACAGAGAAGGTGGAAATAGCGGTGGCGGTGGCCAACGTAAGAAAAAACCAGGTGGAAACAACCGCTGGGGTAAGCCGAAACCGACAGGGGAACGGACTGAGCCGGGGAGAGATGGGGTGCAGTAGAAGAAATTACTGACCTCATTTAAACACTTAGCCCATTGAAAAGGATATTCTCAATGGGCTATTCTATTGTATAAATTTAAAGCATTGGCTGAAATTATCCTTTTTTTACAAAAATAGCGGACTTTACTACATTAAGCAAGACTCAAAACAACTCCGCCTGCACCCCGCTACTCTCCACTTCCGGCATTTCACCAGCACTGACTTTTCGCAAAATCGTTGGCAAAATTCGCTTGATCAGTCGCAGCCGTTTGCTGTAAACCTGACGGGTCTCATCGTAAATGCCATAATGGTCGATCTTGTCGATGCGCACCCCGCCAAAGCAGTGGATGACCTTGCCTTCGGGCATAAGAATACCCACGTGGCTGATGCGGCCCTGGCTATTTTCAAAAAAAGCCAGATCACCAGCCTGAGCATTCTCGATGAAGTCGATGTTGTCGCCGATTTCGATTTGTTCGGTAGCTTCACGCGGTACTTTGTAGCCGGCCATTTGAAAAACCATTTGCACCAGGGCGGGACTGTCCATGCCAAATGGTGAACGACCACCCCAGAGGAAAGGGGTATTCAGGTAACGTTTGGCCAATTTGATGATAAAATCCGCATTGGGTTGGAAATCTCCAGGAGCAACGGCCTGGCCGCTGAAGGTATAAAACACTTCTCCCAAACGAAAGCGGATGCCGTCAAACTCGGGCAAACGCGCACCCATGGTGATGGGAATAAAATGATCGGCCCCCATGACAGGTTGTACCAATTCCAGGCTATAGGAAAAATTGGAGTTGAAACGTTCAAATTCGGAAGGAGTGATGGCTTTGAGTTGGTTGCTTTCTACCCAACCGATAAAATTGTCGCAGGAGGCCCGCACTTTACACCATTGTTTGCCTTTTTCTTCCATGACCTCCACCGTTTCCCCAAACAACAATTGGGAAACCATCTCACTGCGCTGAGAGGGGGAATGTCGCACTGGCACAACGCTAAGTGGACAAATGGCTAGATGAAGGTGGCGTTTGCTTTCCAAAGGCAATGGATATTCGTGGTCGTAGACGCACGGACGTGCGTCTCTACACCTGGTTAACCATCAAAAATAATAAAAATTGCTGAATACCGTTGTGAATGGGGAAAGTAAAAACATAAACTAGCCCCAAATCAGAAAAAGCCAGGTTGATTCAATACTTTTGCATCCAATTTCAAAGAATACTCCTATGCGAAAACACTACGCGATACTAGTTTTGACTATGTTGGTGATCCTTGTGAAACTAGCTGGTCAAGACTCCCATTTTTCCCAGTTTTATTCCTCTCCCTTGTACCTCAATCCTGGCCTGACGGGGGCTTTTGATGGCAAATACCGAATTTCCACCATTTATCGTGACCAGGGCCGCAACTTGTTGGACGAACCCTACACCACCTTTTCGGCAGCAGCAGATTTCCGTTTCGATGTTGGTACCAAGGGTAAAGATGCAGTGGGTTTGGGCATGATCTTTTTAAATGACCGCAGTGCCTCGGTCAATTTTTACACCAATACCATTGGCGTTTCGGGTGCTTACCATAAGGCGCTCAACCGCTACGGAGATCAATACCTTTCACTGGGTGTGCAATTCGGCATTGGGCAACGCAACATCAACTACGAAAACCTGAGTTTTGAGGACCAGTTCAACGGCCAGGATGGGTATACTGATCCTACCGCCGAGGTCTATCCTTTCAATAATTTTGGTTACGGCGATATCGCAGTGGGCCTCAACTATACCTACGCCCCTGGCGACAAACTGGCCGTTTTTGCCGGAGCAGCCATGCACCACGTGCTGGAGCCCCAGGTGAGTTTTTATGCAAAAGAAGAGGTAGAAGAACGCCGCAACGACAATCAGTTGTTTCGCAAGTATTCAGCATACGTCAACCTGCAATACCCCATCAACAACCGGGTGCAGTTTTCACCCCGCATCCTGGGCTACATTCAAGGGCCACACCTGACGATTAATGCAGGTGGTAACTTCCGTTTTTTGTTGGATGATATTGAAGGAACGGCCTTACATGTGGGCGGTTGGGTGCGCCCGGTGCGCAATTTCACCAATAAATTTGTACCGGATGCAGTAATCCTGATGACCGGGATTGAGTACAATAATTTCTTGATTGGGGTCAGTTATGATGCGCGTTTGGGCAACCTGGCCAGTTCGGGCCGTCGTTTGGGGGCATTGGAAATCTCCCTGGCCTTTTTGGGGAATTATGACAATGAGACGGTGCTGTGCCCGAAATTTTAGAAGGAGGGTAGGATTTTGCGGGCATTTCGAGACTGTCAGAGCTATTAAGTTCTCCGGTAAAATGCCCAATAGCACCATCATTACCTTCCCTGCATGATTTGATAAAACTCCAAAATCCGTAAATCTGTCAACATGTCTTGTGGCCTGATGCGCTGCCGCAAGACAATCCCTTCCAGCGTCCGACAACGGCTGAGTGCCACATAGGTTTGACCATGTTCAAAAGCGCCCGTGCCCAGGTCAATGATGACCCGATCGAAGGTTTTGCCCTGTGCTTTGTGGATGGTGACGGCCCAGGCCAAACGCAAAGGAAATTGGGTGAAAGTTCCGATGACTTCGGACTGGATTTCCTCCGTATTCGCTGGATCACTTTTGTACCGAATGATTTCCCAGGTCACCGGAGTTACCTCAATTTCTTTCCATTCAAGGCCATTTTCTTCAATCAAAATCTTTAGTGATTCCTGCTCCAATCCTACAATTTTGCCGATGGTGCCATTCACGTAGCGGCGCTCCGGGTCATTTTTCAACAACATAACCTGGGCCCCCAACTTCAAGGTTAGCGCAGCCTCTGCGGGGTATTGGGTTGGGTTAAACTCTCCGGTGACTGAAGCCAGGTACTTGCGCTCAGGCTCATCAATTTTGCTGAGTTCACCCTGGTTGATGCGGTCGGCGGTGGCGTTGCGGGCACATAGGGTGATGTAAAGTTCTTCGGACTCAAAGTTGGGCTCGTAGCGTTCGTTCAATTCATCCAGGTCGTCCTGGTCGGCGTGATTGAGGCGAATGGCGTCGAGTAGGCGCAAAAAATGACGATTTTCCTGGCGATATACCTTGCGCAATTCCAGCATTTCCAATTCAAACCCTTGCCGAAAGATTTGAGCTGAAAAGAAAAAAGCGGACTCGTAGGTAGTGCTAAAAACCTCCAGTTCAAAGTCGCTAGCCACCACGGGCGGCAACTGGAACATGTCGCCAAAAAAGACCACCTGCACCCCACCAAAAGGCTCTGGACTATCCCGATTGAGGCGCAGAAAAAAGTCAATGTTGTCCAACATATCCGCCCGGACCATCGAAATTTCATCGATAACCAGGACATCCATATTGCGGTAAAGCCGTCGGTCTTTCCGTTTGCTGATTTCGCGGGGAGAGATCAAACGGGGTGGAAAGCCAAAAAAGGAATGAATGGTTTGCCCCCGTACATTGAGGGCAGCGACTCCGGTGGGCGCCAGGACCACCACTTTTTTGCGGGTGGTATTGCGGTACAATTGCAGCAGGGTAGACTTACCCGTTCCCGCCCGGCCGGTGATGAACAGGTTTTTGCCCTCTTTTTCGATCAGATCGAGCGCATTTTTGAAGTCGCTATTCAGTTCCAGTGCTTTCATCAAAACAGGCTCATTTGACCAGCGGCATCCGTCGTGATTTTTTCTGGCCCTCGGGCCACAATTTCAGGAAAGGGCAACAGGGATTGGTGTAAATAGGCCGCCAATTCAGGCGCCAGCAGGTTATCGGGTTCATGGGTGAAAAAATACACCTCCTGCAAACCCGCCTCATGCCAGCTTCGCAAACGGGGAATCCAATCCTGAATGCGGCTGTAATCGCTCGGATGTAGGGCATTGCCCACAAAGCGGATCATCGCCACCGCCGAAGTCAGGTGCATGTGCAACACATCGCGCCGCCCCGCTACATCGGTGAGTACGGTGCCGATGCCTGCCTTGGCCAGCAGGCCGAAGGCTTTTTCCCGTTCATCGGCAGCGCCTTCAAACCAGGACTCGTGGCGCATTTCCACATTCAGCGGGAGTTCTTTGGGCCAACGTTCGACAAAGCGCTCCAGGATTCCTGCTTGTTGCAGACCAAAATGGGGCGGAAGTTGTAAAAAGCAGGCCCCCAGTTTTTCCTCCAACTGTGCCGTGACTTCACAAAAATTGAGAAAAAGCGGATTGCTGATGCCCAAATCCCGACTGTGACTCAGGATTTGTGGGATTTTTGGGCAAAAACGAAAATCAGCGGGGGTATCTTTTTTCCAGTTCTGGATTTGCTCTGGACTGGGGATGCGGTAATGGGTCGTATTCAGCTCAATGGTATTGAATTGTTTGCCGTAGGCCCGCAAAAAACCTTCCGGTTTGGTACCCGCTGGATAATAAGAACCCACCCATTCTTTCATCGACCAACCCGTGCAGCCAATGTAGAAGTGGAATTTTTCAGACTTGTTGTACTTTCGCAGCGTTTCAGCAGTGCCAGAGGCATCCTCGGGCAAACTAAAATCGACTTTGCTGATGTCAGGGAGTTTCCCAAATTCCATGGTCGGGTAAACTTTTACCACTCTATTGGACTTTTTGCTCGGAGGACATCAATTGCCCCTGGCTTCAGCCTGGGGGTATGGGAGCCCCTCGGATTTTGGCTTTAGACCTGACTTGACAATTAAGGCTTGGGCTAAAGCCCGATCAAAAGGGGAAAACTGATCCACGCGCTAAAGCACGTGGCAATTGATGTCCTTCGAGCAAAATGTCCATTAGTGTGCCTTTTAACAAATGAATCAGTAAAGTTAACGCTTTGTTCAGTAGAAAAGGAAGAAAGGGATTTGCAAATGAAAAACGATTTCCACATTGCTAAAAAAATGATGACCGAGCTGTTCAACCGGGAACAGGCAGATTCATTGCGTCGTTTACCCGTGGCTTTGGCTTTGGTCGATTTTTACAGCAATGATTACCTGGGCATGGCCCAAAACCCTGGGGTAAAAGCGGCCATCCAAAGTGCTTTGGACCAAGATGCTGCTTTGGGTGCAACCGGGTCACGCCTGATCAGTGGCAATCGCAAGGAAATGGAAGTCTTTGAGCACTTTTTGGCCACTTTTCATCAAAGTGAA
>JAAFHQ010000412.1 GCA_013298445.1 Chitinophagales bacterium
CTTTTACCCCTGAAAACTGGTTAGCGGCCACCGAATGGCTCGATGGGCAATGGCGTAAAGATGATGTGCAGTTGCCCAAAAATGACCTCGAACCGGGCGGTGACCATGTCTTTTTAAGCCCGATCGAATACCTGGAAGACATCTTGAGCATCGTCATCAAGCGGATGGCAAAAAGTGCAATTCGTGAAAAAATTGCGGGCAAAGACGATGAGCACATCACCATTCTGATTGACGATAAACCCGTGGGCAAACCCCTGGCCCATGTTTTGGATTGGGTGGAATCCATGATTGAAAAAGGTTTGTTTTTGATTTATGACTCTCCGCTGCTGCGGCCCATTTTTGTGGACACCCTCATGGCCATTCGGAGTCAGTTGAAACGCCTCCTGGGCGATTTGACCAAGCACGATCAAGATACCCGTTGCGCCTATATTTTACTCGATCTGGCCTTTACGGTAGTGATTGGTGTATTCAAAGACAATGTTTTTGAAAATGGCTTCGATTCGATCAACGACTACGACATGTGTGAATGGCTGAGCAAACACGGTGCAGCTGATGAAGCCGTTCAATCTGCATTTGTAAGAGGTGGCTACGATGCCTTGTTTGCTTTTGATGGAGGAGACACCAGTAAACCCAATTTTGAAGCGGGTACTGCGCTGAAATGCAGCCTGCTGGCCTTTGGCTGCCGGGGCTCGGTCATGTACAAGATGAATGCCGGGATGGGCGATGCCATTTTTGGCCCTGCTTACGAATTGCTTCGCCGCAATGGGGTCAAATTTGAATTTTTTCACCGGGTAAAGTCACTGGAACTCAGCGCGGATAAAAAGCAAATTGCCCGCATCCTGCTGGGCCGACAAGTCCGACTGAAGGAGGGTTTGCAGGAATACCAGCCCTTAAAAGACGTCAAAGGTCTGCCTTCTTGGCCAAGCCGCCCCCTGTACGAGCAACTCAATCCCGAAGATGCCGCAGCGCTAGAATCTGGAAAGGTCAATCTGGAATCTTATTGGGCCGATTGGCAGGATCGGGAAGAGCTGACGCTGGAGTTGGGCAAAGATTTCGATCTGGTCATCTACGGCATGTCGCTGGGCCCCGTGGGGCATACTTGCCAGGAATTGATGGCGGCCAATCCGCGCTTTAAGGCCATGTACGAAAATGTACAAACCGTCCAAACCCAGGCTTGTCAAATCTGGACCAATAAAACCTTGCAGGAAATGGGCTGGAAATCTCCGGCCAAAGTTCTGGGTGCCTATGTGGAACCATTGGATACCTGGAGTGAGATGAATCAGGTGCTGGATCGTGAGGATTGGCCAGCGGATTTGTCGGTCAAAAGTATTTCTTATTTCTGCGGCCCGATGAAAGGCTCCCGCGAACTGCCGCCCCCTGAAGACCATCAGTTTCCGCAGGAGAAAAAGGCGCAGGCTTTTGCCCAGTCACAGGAATTGTTCAATCAACACATCGCTTTTATCTGGCCTCAAGGGGTACAGGCCAATGGGGTGCTGGATTGGAACAACCTGGTTGATCCATCCCATGCCACGGGTGAAGAAAGGCTCCAGTCCCAGTTCATTCGCGCGAATATCGACCCCAGTGAGCGTTATGTTCAAACCGTCAAAAGCAGTTCCCGGTATCGCTTGATGGCCGACGAAACGGGCTTCGACAATATGTACATTTCCGGCGATTGGACCAACAATGGCATGAATGTCGGGGCAGTAGAATCGGCGGTCATTTCCGGGATGTTGTGTGCCAGTGCCATCAGTGGGAAAGCCATTCGCATCGTTGGTGAAGAAATCCTCCACAGCGACTTTGTACGACCAGCAGCCCCTGCCGGATTGTACGAGCGCCTGAAGACCGAGGCACGAACCAAGGTCGATGCCATCAAAAATGATCCGCAAGCCAGGATCGCCCTCCGAAAGGCATTCTACGAAAAATACGGTGCCAACCTGTTCGAGAAAAATGGCCTCGGATACGGAGATGCCGAGATCGCCTTTATGGAATGGGAGTGCAGAAGGGGTGTCCTCAATCCCTTGCAAGGCCCCAAACCCGGCAGCCCCTGGTGGTTCAACGTCAATTTGGAGTTCCTGTACTGGGGTGTGCTGAGCCAGCTGGTTCACGAATCGAGGTATCGTTTTGATCAGCTGGATACCGAAGTGTCCCTCTGGCAGGCCTACATCAAAAAACCTTCCCCCGCAACCTGGTACCGCGCCCACAATCGATCCATCGCTTCGGGGTATCTGCGCTTTGCTGAGCTGGCCAAAAAGGAAAACGTTTTCGAACGGATTTTTATGAATGAGGTGTTGTACCGATTGTTGTATGTAGGGGTGTTACAAATGGGGCCGGTGTCCAAACTGCCTTTCCGCAAACTCATGGAAACCATCTTTGATCCAGCGGTGGGCATCATGAACATTGTCGAAGACATCCCAGCCTTTTACCCCCAAAACTACCCCATGAGTGAGGAGGACGCCATCAATGTAGCTTACCAGGGCAAATCGATCAGTGGGATCGCCAATAAGGAGTTGAATACCCTGTTGATGTTGCCCCATGTTGACACCATTTACGCTTTGAGTGAAAAATGGCTCAGCCTACCCGGACTCAGCAAATACTGTGACCACAATCGCCCGATTTATCCCGAAGTCAGTGCCAATTTGCCGGTTGCCAAAGGTCCAGTGAAAGGAAAAGTGCAAAGTTTGATCGTTTCGGCAGCCCTGGATATTGCCACGGTAGCGCAGTTTTTGCCAGATGAACTGGAGTTGAGTCCACAACAAATCAGTCCGGAGGGGACTCACCCGGTATTGTTCTTTTTTAATGAAAATCGTCTTCATTCCTCGTGGATCAGTTGGCCTGTTTTCCGTTACGACGAACTGGCTTTTTTGATTCCATATGTCAATTTTAAGGGCGAAACTGAGGCTTATTCTTATACGCCAATCCTGTTCGTGGACAGCTTAGTGGTTGCCTGGTTGGGTGAATTCGTCTGGAAGTTCAACAAGTTAATGGCGGAGTTCAGAACCACGCCGAAAATAACCCAAGGCTGGCGCTGGTTTTTGGATACCCATGAGGTGTCGTATCAGGTGGAGCAAGACGATCAAATCATTGCGCAGGCCAGTTGCAGCAATGACGGGCAGCCAGATATGCTGTACAATTTACCCAATGCAGATGGGCTCCGAACCATGTTTCAATTACCGGGTCTGATGGGGCGAGACGGCAAGTTCTCCAAAGTCACCATCACCATGGACCTGGAAACTGCTGAGGTTTTACCCGTACAAGGCCAGGTGGTGATTGATCATTTGGAAGGTCTGCCTGTGCCCAAAATCGAAGTGCCCTTCGGGCCTTTAGGGCACTCAGATTTTGGCGGAATGCGCATCAATTGGGACATTACGCTGAGTAGTCCCTTTAAGTAACTCACATTACGCAAAGTGTGCGTTTTTTACAATCATGTCGCTCTACGCCGAAGGCGTTAAAGCGCGAAGCGCACAAAACGTCGTCGGCGCGGTTATGACAACAAGTATTCTTAAAATACCCTAAGCACCAAAAACCTGATGGACACCAAAACACTCATTTACGAAAGTGCCAATTGCCGCCTCTTTCTGCTGGAAGACGGAGCTTCCGCCTCCAAATTGGTACTCAAGGAACAAAAGAGAACGAATAGATCCGTCCATAAACTGGTTCACATTTACGAGCTACTGAAGCAGGTAGACTCGCCGGGTATTGCTCAAACCATCAGTTATGACTACACGGGCGCAACCCCTCACGTTGTGCTGAAGTACGTAGAAGGAGAAAGCCTGCACAAGTTGCTGAGCAAGGGAGCGCTTCCGCTGGAACAATTTTTCAGGATTGCCATTTCCATTTGTGATAGCCTTAGCCAATTGCATCAGTTGGGCGTTTTGCACAAAGACATTAACCCCAACAACATCATCTGGAATGCTGCCAATAATCAGGCCACTTTGATTGATTTTGATGGAGCCACTTCCATCAAACAGGCGCAACGCCAAGTGAACGACCCTGGCAGATTAGAAGGTACCCTTGCCTACATTTCGCCTGAACAAACCGGGCGGATCAATCGGGAAGTAGACTTTCGCAGCGACCTTTATTCGCTTGGTGCTACCTTTTACGAGCTATTGAGTGGAGTCACTCCCTTTGATTTTGAGGATCCCGCGGCAATGATTTATGCCCAGATTGCTAAAACCCCGGCGTCACTCCATACGCACAACGCCCAGTTGCCTGCTGCCCTGGTGAAGGTGGTGGCCAAACTACTGGAAAAGGAAGCCGCTAAACGTTATCAATCGGCGAAGGGGTTAAAATATGACCTGGAATGCATCCAGATTGCTTTAAACTATGCGGATAGCCCTTCTGACGAGCTAGGTGTAGTGCTGGGTAGCCGCGATTTTTCCGATACCCTACAATTCGCCCAAAAACTATACGGCAGGTCTTTCGCTGTTCAGCAGTTGCAGGAACAACTGGGTCTGGCGCGCAGTGGGCAAACCAGATTGGTCGTAATTGAAGGTGGCTCGGGAACCGGAAAATCTTCGCTGGTAAACGAGTTGAACAAGTCCTTTTTGGAATGCAACTGCGTTTTCACCAAAGGTAAGTTTGATCAATATCGCCGCGACACTCCGTACCTGGCCTGGATTCAGGTATTCGAACATTTTATTGCTCAGGTATTGAGCAGTAGCGACGCCAACCTGAACCGCTGGAAAAACATCCTCAATGAAGCGCTGGGTGAAAATGGGCAAGTGCTTTCAGAACTCATCCCTTCGCTGCAATTGGTGACCGGTAAGGCACCTTCGGTTGAAAAGATTGGAGGTATCGAGGCCCAGTTCCGCTTTAATTTTTTACTGGAAGCATTTTTGGTTGCCATCTGTCGGCCAGAGCATCCGCTGGTGATTTTTCTGGATGATTTGCAGTGGGCAGACCCCGCTTCCCAGCAGATTCTCCAGCTCATTGTAGACAATAAAAACCTCAAACATTTATTGCTCATTACGGCAACCCGCCCTCCCGAAGAAGACCAGGGCGGAAGCATCCAGTTATTTGTACAAAGCCTCAACAACACCGAGACCTTATACCTCAAACTGGCTGATCTCAACCAGGCGGAAGTAGGGGAGTGGCTCAAAGATACCCTGACCCCGTGCAGCTCCGAAACACTTGGACAATTGAGCACCCTGGTGTACAGCAAAACCTTGGGGAATGCCTTTTTTACCCGGCGTTTTGTTCAATCGCTTTACGACCAGGGCCTGCTCTTTTTTGATCACGAGGCGGAACAATGGGCCATCAAAGAAACGGAGATTGCCAAAACCCAGATGACGGATAACGTGGTCAAATTTATGACCCAGAAAATCACCGAACTCGACCCAGAATCGGTCAATGCCTTGAAAAAAGCGGCGGTCATTGGCAATGAATTTGATGGAGCTTTATTGCAACACCTCCTTGGTGATGCGGTTGATCTGGATTATGTGCTGCAACTCCCCTTGCGGGAAGGTTTTATCGAGATTTTTCCTCAGCCTGAAAACACACGTTATGCCTTTGTGCACGATCGCATTTACCAGGCGGTAAGTGAGATGAATGAAGCAGAAGAGCAGGTAAAAATCAACTATGAAATCGTTCTTCGCTTGTTAAGTGATATCCCGGAAGGAGAATGGCAGGAAAAGGCTTTTTTGTTGGCAACCCATTTGAACCAGGCTCGCCCCTTGCTTCATCAACCTTATCA
>JAAFHQ010000415.1 GCA_013298445.1 Chitinophagales bacterium
GGGATTTTGGTGCAAGTCGCGGCGCCAGGCAATCACTTTGGGTTCGACTGCATCGGCTTGTTTGTCGATTTGGTCGTACACGGTTTGAGCCTGTAGCGGCATTTGGGCGAGGCCCAGAAAGCACCACAGTAGCAGTTGTGTTTTTTTCATACTAATCCGATTGGAAAAAAATTAAACATCATTCCAAACTACTCAGGTGCCTCTTTGGTGCCTGAGGTTTCTTAGGTGGTGAAAAAGAATAAACCTGCGAAGCAGACCACCTAAGAAACTTAAGGCACCGAAGAGGCACCTGAGTTATTTCAATTCCGCGTAATACTGATAAAAATACGGAATCGTTTCAATGCCCTTGTAAAAGTTGAAAAGGCCGTAGTTTTCATTTGGAGAGTGCAGGTTGTCACTATCCAGGCCAAAGCCCATCAGCACCGATTTTACGCCTAAAATAGACTCAAACAAAGCTACAATGGGGATACTACCACCGCCTCGTTGGGGGATGGGTTCTTTGCCAAAGGTAGTAGCCATTGCTTTGGCAGCCGCTTTGTATTCAGGTGTGTCCGTAGGAGTAACCACGGGCAAACCACCGTGATGCGCCCGTACTTCCACATGCACGGAGGGTGGCGCAATGGCTTTGAAATGCCGGGCAAAAAGATCGGTAATTTGGTCGGGGTCCTGATTGGGTACCAGGCGCATGCTGATTTTGGCAAAAGCTTTGGAAGGCAATACCGTTTTGGCACCATCACCGATGTAACCACCCCAGATGCCATTGCAATCCAGGGTAGGACGGATGGAGGTACGTTCCAACGTGGTGTATCCTGCTTCTCCGTGTACCGAGCCAATGCCCAGGTCAGTCATGTAGGACTTTTCATTAAAAGGTGCCTCGTTCATGGCCTTGCGCTCGGGAGTGCTTACCGGGAGGACATCCTCATAAAAGCCGGGGATGGTGATGTGGTTGTTTTCATCCTGCATCGAGGCAATCATCTTACTCAGGATGTTGATCGGGTTGGCTACTGCGCCGCCGTAAACGCCTGAGTGCAAATCGCGATTGGCTCCGGTGACTTCCACTTCCACATAACTCAGGCCGCGCAGCCCTACGGTGATTGAAGGGGTGTCGTTGGCAATGATGGAGGTGTCAGAGATGAGGATGACGTCGCAAGCCAGCTTTTCCTTGTTGTTTTCCAGGAAGGTGCCTAGGTTGACGGAGCCTACTTCTTCTTCCCCTTCGATCATAAACTTGACGTTGCAAGGCAATTCACCCGCAGACAACATGGCTTCGAAAGCCTTGACGTGCATGTACATTTGCCCTTTGTCGTCGCAGGACCCACGGGCGAAGATGGCCCCATCGGGGTGGATTTCGGTTTTTTTGATTACTGGATCAAAGGGACCGGAAGTCCAGAGTTCGAGCGGGTCGGCAGGTTGTACGTCGTAATGGCCGTAAACCAACACCGTAGGCTTACTTGGATCAATGAGTTTTTCGCCGTAAACGATGGGGTGCCCAGCGGTAGGAGCCACTTCTACATTGTCTGCTCCCGCAGCGCGGAGTTTTTCGGCTACAAATTCGGCTGTGCGTGCCACATCATCCTTGTACGCCGGATCCGCACTTACCGAGGCGATCCGCAACATGTCCAACAACTCTTCGAGGAAACGGTTTTGGTGTTGCTGGATGTACGCTTGTGTCTTTTGCATGTGAAAAAATATTATCTGGTTAGAGGGGTTGAGGAAGGTTGAGGGAGGTTGAGAAGGTTGAGGCTCCGCAAATGACGTTGACCGAGCATTCAGCATAAACCACTGTCAATGTCGCTCGCGGAGCCTCAACCTTCCTCAACTTCTCTCAACCTTCTCAACCATTCAAAATATGTGCCCTAGCAAATCCAGCTGCCCACTCCTCCAGCTCTTCTCCCCCAGCATTTTCACCATCAATCCTCCGACTTTACGGTTCAACACGCCCAGGGTTTGGTCGCCTTGCAGGAACAGCCATTTGCAGTCATTCTCCACTGCAAGAAAATCATTTTTCAGGTAAAATTCAGGCTCGGGGGCGATTAAAAGTATCGCCTCGATTTGGGCTTCGCGGGCGAGGTTTTCCAGGAAGTTCAATAGCCTGGTACCCAGTCCTTTGTTTTGGTGATCGGGGTGGATGCAGACGTCGGCTAGGCCGAAGATGCGGAGGGTTTGGCCAGCGTTGTGGATCATGCGGTGCTCGATGGCGATGTGGCCGATGAGGGAGCCGGAGTCGTCGTGGGCGAGGATGCGGAAATGGGGGATTTGGCGGAAGTGGGAGCGCCCACTGGGGTATTGGGGGAAGCAGATTTGGAGCAATGCAGCAATCTCGGTGTGTTGGTTAGCAGAGAGAAGGTATTCGGGGTGGTGGGTGATGAGCATTTGGTTTTGTTTTTTGTAAACAGGGTCAAAACGATTGGGGGGTATGGGTGTATTGCCTGTGAAGGTAGGGATTGGGATTTGAAATTTGAAGGATTGTCTCCATAACCACATCAGCATGTGGTTGTAGGTGGCTTATTATCCCAGCACCTTTGTGCTGTACTGAAAATCGATGTGATTCTAATGCCACGAGCATGAAAAAGCGCAGATTGCAGCTTACAAGGCGCTTTTTTATTTCTATTATTCTTCACAACATAAACGATTGATCAAATGAAACCGAAATTTCTTTCCCTACTGATGCTGGTAAGTTTTTTTTGCCAATTGAACATGGCCTTAGGGCAAAAACAATACTACTTGTTTTCCTATGTTAAGGTAGCCTCCAATATGCAGGAGGACTATTTAAAGTTGGAAAAGGCGCTGAAGAAAATCTATCTTGGATCCAAGGGTAGCGTTGATGATTGGAGTATGATGCAACCATTGACCCAGATGGATGTCAATGGCCCTTACAACTATGTTGTTTACCACAAGTTCAATTCAGCTTCAAACCTAGGCGATTTTATGAGAACTGGTGGCTTATCAGAAAACTGGGTAGAGTTTTTGACGCCAGCGGAAAGATCCTTGGTATGGCGTAGGAACGAAATCAGGACTTTGGTGAAAGATGAAGTATGGGAGGTTGAAGCTGGTATAAGTGCTCCAAAAAACTTAAAAAATGGAATGATTATGGTATTCAATTGTTTCGATTTCCCGATTGGCGGAAGCCATGATAAGCATCTAAGGGCAGAGACCGAAATTTGGATGCCTATCCACGAGCTTCGGATTAAAAATGACCTGATGTCCAGCTGGCTTTTTCTCAAAAAAACGACACCGTTTGGAACCAGCCAGTCTTATCAGGATGCTACCTTTGATTTTTATGATAGTATGAAACAGTTCGAAATTCCTCTACCGGACAAGTTTTTCGATATGGCACACCAGGGCAAAAACGTTGATTTGTTGATTAAACAGACCAATGATGCCGCCACCTTGGTTAAAGGGGAAGTATGTATAGTTGTTGATGGTCTATTTGATAAATGACAGACATATAGTATTCTTTTGCAGCGCATTTACTGGAAGAGGGGGATTTACGCTACATCTGAGCGCTTTTGGGGCACGAGAGTAGCATCTCTTAAAGCTAATACAACTTCCGCGTGAAGTTCTTTGGGAGATGCCGCTTCTCGTTCCACGTATGAGTGGGTTTTGTTGGCAAATTCAGTTAAATACTTATCAGAGGTTATGACATTTAATACCCACAATACAGCTAGAAATAGCATTATTTTTTGATAATTCACAGTCAAACACCCCCTCCTCCAACACCACTAAATCCGCCCATTTCCCAGCCTCCAAGCTTCCATTCACCGCTTCTGTCCTTTCCACCTCCGCGGCCCCTAGTGTATACCCCCGCAAAGCTTCCACCAGCGTAATTTTTTCAGTTGCACCAATTTCATTGCCCCGCAAATCTAATCGCTCAACAGCACTCTGTACACCCATTAGTGGATTAAAATCCTTCACCACGGGTGCATCCGAAGAAAAAGCCAAACCGACTCCGGCATCCAATACACTGCGGTAAGGAAACACCCGGTTGAGGTAGAAATTGGGTAGATAGCGTCGAAAGTTAAGACCAAGTTCATACAAAAAGATGGGTTGGGATACACAAAACGTGCCCAATTCCCGCATTCTATTCAAGTGCTCAGGATGGGGCATACCCAGGTGTTCGATGCGGTGTCGCAAACCCTGTGGGTTATTCCGATCCAATTCGGCATACACCGCCAACACCTGATCGATTGCTGCATCCCCAATAGCGTGTGTAGCAATGCGCCAGCCTGCAGCCTGGGCTTTTTGGGCAAGTTTGAGAAAAAAATGGCTCTCCAGACGCATCACCCCTTTTCCACCTCCATTTTTATAAGCTTGTTTCACAGCTGCCGTTTTGCCGCTCAATCCACCATCGGCAAAAAATTTGACGGTATCGATGTGCAAAAAATCAGAATGGTATTGCTCTTGCAAAGGTAGTGGCTTGCTGCTTCCATCCGGCACCATAATTGGCATGGCGTGGATGCGAATTTTGAGTTCCCCTGCCGCATCCATTTGTTGGTACACCGCCAACAAATCGGGCATTACGCCCGGGTCTGTTGCTGAAGTGATTCCTTTTTCCAATAAAGCATCCTGAGCGGCGAGAATCATCTCACGATATGCGCTTGCAGGATGTGGTGGAATCAGGCGGGTGATCAGGCCCAGGGCATTTTCGGTGAACACCCCGTTTGCTTTACCCTGTTTATCCCGTAGCACTTCTCCACCCGTCGGCGCTTCCAAACTGGGCAATAGTGAAAAAACCATAGAGTTAACTACTGCAATATGGGCGCAAGTGCGAATCACGTAACAGGGCCGGTCAGGAACAGCACGATCCAGATCGTAGCGATCGGGCATGCGTCCTTCCGCCAAATTGGCTTCGTTGAATCCACGCGCCAATATCCAGGGCCGCTCAGGGTGGCGGGCGGCAAATTCGCGCAAGCGGTCCTGCATTTCTGCAATGCTCGTCACACCGCGCAAGTCAAGCATGTAGGTCAATAGGTCACCAACTTTCCAGAGGTGGATGTGTGGATCGTGGAAGCCGGGGAGCAGGCATTTGCCTTGTAGGTCCTGAAGTTCTGCACCATTACCCGCCTGGCTTTGTAGCTGCATCAGGCTTCCAACCCCGGCTACTTTCCCTTTTTTTATCCAGATCGCTTCTACTCTTTGCTCATCGGCAAGTGGATGAATAGCTCCGTTGTAAAAGATCTGCTGCATCATATGTAGATAAAATTTTCACAATTGTGGAACTCCACGGACACCCCCGTGGTTAAAGTCAAAATCAATGTAATTCCTTCATTTTAAACCCTAAACTCAATGTATGGCTTTGGCTTAACCTCCGTAATGGCTTTGTTTGTATTGGGTGTTTTTTTATTTCGGTTTTTCAAACGAAATGGGGCAGAAGCTGCACCAACCCAAAACAGACAGTACCAAAACAGTCGCTACTATGATATCGATGATGAATACAACGAAAAAAGAGCCAATGAGCGCAATGAAGTCAACCGATTGCTTGAAAAAATCAAGGAAAAAGGGATGCAAAGTCTAAACGCTCATGAACTTCAAAATCTGAATCAATATTCGCAAAAAACGCGGGATTGAAATGGTTCGATTGCTTGACAAGGCGCAACGCACCGTAGAGACGCACGGCCGTGCGTCTTTTTACATTTGCATTCGAACAGGAGACGCACGGCCGTGCGTCT
>JAAFHQ010000413.1:0-2639 GCA_013298445.1 Chitinophagales bacterium
GTAGCCATCACTGGTACCACCCATGTAATCTGAACCCGCCTCTGGGAATTCTTCCCGCAATGGCATAAGCTGTTTGTTTTTTTCAAAACGCTAAATTAATCGTTTAGATTTAAAAAATTAAACCTTACAGTGAAAATATACAGCAATACAAGGATAGAGGAAGATTGAGACCTTTTATTTCACTGTCCCTTCCACATACAAGCGTTCCGCCTGCGGAAATTCCTTGAAATACACCTTGATCATTTTGTAAAAATACCCAGCTTTGCGGGAGCTGAATTCGATGTTGATTGTAGCCGTGGAATCTGGTGGAATGGGTGTTTCGCGCCAATCGGGTGTTGTACAACCACAAGACGGGCGAACATTGGCGATGGTGACCGAATCACTAGAACAATTGCGAAAAGTAAAGCTGCAATCTGCCTCTTTTCCACTTTCTACTTCTCCAAAATTGTGGGTATCCAAACCCTCCCATTTGATGCAATATTCCTCTGGCAGCGTGGTGAAGGCCAGGCTCAGTGAGCCAACAATTATGCCTACCAGGCTCCAATTTTTCCATTTTTTAGCCACTGACTCCATTTCTTTTGCTTCTTTTTTGTCAAAACAACGCAAAGACTTTACAGTTTAGCATACTTTATGTAACTTAGCGTTGCTATTGAGAAAAAAACTTATCGAATCAGGCTTTTCTACCTACCTACCTGAACGTCATCCCATTTCCGTATTTAAACCATGTTGTACCCATGAACAAGACCTTTTGGTTTGCCCATCCAGTATGGCAACACCAGACTAATGCGCTTCATGTACATTTCATCACCTCCAAAATGAATGTACAATGAACGTCCGCACCAAAATCCAAGTGCTCAACATTGTATTGGGCGTGTTACTCGTCACTGTCCTTGGACTGGGCTTGAGTTCCTTCTTTACGAGCTCCAAACTCAAAAAAACCAAGGATCAGACACTCAAGCAAAACTTATACTTATTTGAACGCTCCATGGAAGATGTACGTACCTGCCTGGATGCCGAAGAGTACAAGTTGGCAAAAATTCGACTGGCCGAGGCCCTCGAACTACTAAAAGACAGTCAGTCGGCAGCCCAACGCAACGAAGAAGTCAAACACTCTTTTGATGCCATCTGCAAGAAGTACTGTAAAATTTGGAATTCTACCGAGTGGGGCTACAGCTACCGTGCCAGTGACTACCCTGAGCTACAAAAAGGATTCGAGAGCATTTGTAAATAAACATCCCTGGGCAGGATGAAGAAATAAATTTACAGGATTGACTCGACTATTTTTTGATTTGGCAAGGCGCAAGGAAGGCGCATAGCCAGTCTACGCAACTGACGAGTAACGCAGCAAAATCAAATAAAGAGTCCAGTCAAAATGTAAATTTATTTTTTCATCCTGCCCTAAACAATTCGCACTTGTCAAATTCAACCGCACAAGTGTGTAAAGCTTGAACGTCATGCAAGCACTAAAACCGATTGTATTAACCCTGTGCCTGGGCTTGTTCGCCTTAAGCTGGGGAATCGCCCAAGGCGACAACTGTGCCCTCTACGCAGACATCCTCCAGCGAGGGGATAGTCTCAGCCGAGCAGGCAACTACGTTGCCGCCATCAAAACTTACCGCGCAGCGCGAGTAGCCTGTCCTTCCAAAGTATACGAAACCGACATGCGGGTAGAACGCATCGTGTATCGACTCGTACAAATGCGCGAACAGGCCATCCAGCGACGCGATGAAGTGTTGCAAAAAATTGCGCTCATGGAAAAAGACCTCCAACGAGCGCGTTACAATGAAGAAGTAGCCGAGCGCCGCGAACGACTATTGCGACAGGCGAATGAACAAGAAAGAACGGAGCCAACCCTGGCAGAAAAAAAGGCTACCGCGCTGGCTGAAACCCAATTGGAGCAAAAAGATCCCTGGGATTTGTTGCGTACGGGTCGTTACCAGGAAGCCTTGCCTCTGTTGGAGGCCTCTGCTTTTAATGATTTGCAGGACAGCCTAAGTCTGATGCGCCTCGCCCACGCCAATCTGTTCAATGGCCGAATCGAAGTGGCAGAGTCCATTTATCGGGTGCTAAAACCACTACCCTACCAGGCTGGAAAATACAAGTCTTTTGCCGAAGCTTACCTGGCCGATTTTAATGCCCTTGAGAATGCGGAAGGTATTCTTGGCAATGGCGCAGTAATCCCGGTTGCCATCCGGGAAGCTTATTTACGCATTCGGGCCGATCTGGAAAATTATGCTCAGGCCTTGGATCTGGCCGAGCAAGAGCGCAAAAAATCCAAAGAGCTCGCCAAAGAACTGGGGCAAGAAAAAGTAGACACCCCGGAAACCGTAGCCACAGACAATATGGTAAAGGTGGACAACAACACAGCAGTGCTTTTGCCCAATGAGCCTATTCATTCAAATACAGATTCGGTCCAAGTTGATCCAAACGCCAATTCAGCGCTCACCGATACCAACAATAATGCGTTGAATGACAACAATTCATCCAATGCAGGTAGTCTTGAAGCTTCTACTTCGACCAAAGAAGGTAGCTCTTTGCGCAACAATGCTACCCATTCCCGGGCAAAACTGGAGGAAGACCGCCCTTTGCCTCCCACCCCGGAATTTGTCATGAAAAATCTGATCAACACCGAACTGGAA
>JAAFHQ010000413.1:2649-5688 GCA_013298445.1 Chitinophagales bacterium
CAACAAAGCGGGTCAACCTACCGGGTACATCGTTTTTATCGGCGATTTTGATCTGAATGACTATTACGCTCAACGCACCCTCAAAAAAGTGCGGGAACAATACGGCATTATGGAGGCGCGGATTCGCTACTTCAGCGAGGTGCTCAAATACCGGATTGTCCTGGCTGAATTTGCAACCAAAGAAGAAGCAGCCCAGTATACCCTCAATTATGAGCAAAAATACCGGGAAAGGGTTTGGATGGGCGTTTTGTATTAGTGGTTCGTTTTGTTGGTCAAAACTATTCTTTTATCTTCCCATGATAAAAGTGTAAACACCAACAAACATGAAACATCAGCTCGTATTTTTTCTACTGCTTTGCAGCTTCAGCTTGTGGAGCCAAAACAAAACCATCGGCAAAGTGACCCATTTTGATCCTGCTTGTGCCAACCTGATTGATGCACAGGCCAGCATCGAAATCATTGCCGATGGTTTTGATTGGTCCGAAGGCCCAGTTTGGGTAAAAAACGGAGGCTTCCTCCTCTTTTCTGACGTACCAAAAAACACTATTCACAAGTGGAAACCTGGTGAAGGTTTAAGCGTTTTCCTCAATCCTAGCGGTTATACGGGCAAGCTACCCTACGGGGATGAGCCCGGCAGCAACGGCCTACTGATCAACCTGAAAGGCGAACTGGTCACCTGCGAGCACGGCGATCGACGCATTGCGGCCATGCCCCTGCAATTGGGCGGCAAACGCACCTTGGCCGACAACTACCAGGGCCTGCGTTTAAACAGCCCCAACGACATCACCCAACATCCCAACGGCGATTATTACTTTACCGATCCACCTTATGGCATGCCACAAAAGGAAAAATCCCCTTTGCGGGAGACGACCTGGTTTGGCGTTTACCACATCGACAAAGCGGGTAAAGTTAGTCTGGTCGACAAAACCCTCGATCGCCCCAATGGCATCGCCGTTTCACCAGATGGTAAGACCCTGTACGTAGGCCAAAGCAGTGGCTCCCAACCCTACATCACCGCCTTCCCCATTGCTGCCAATGGCAAAACGGGCAAGGGTAAGGTCATTTTTGACGGCTCCAAATCCGTGAAAGAGGGCAAATATGGCATCTTCGACGGCATGAAAGTGGACAAACACGGCAACATTTTCGCTGCTGGTATGAACGGCATTTTGATTCTATCCCCGGAAGGGAAGCCACTCGGACAAATTGAAACCGGCCAGTTTACCGCCAATTGTGGCTGGGGGGATGAAGATGGTGGTACCTTGTACATTACTTCGGATATGTATCTGTGTAAGGTGCGTACTAAAACGGGGGGCTGGTAGTTCAATAGTCAATGTTAATCGAAAAATCATATCAGGGTCATAAGAAAACCTTGTATTTGCAGAAAAACCACTTTCAATGAAGAACCCTATTTTTGTGATTTTTCTAGGCCTCATGTTGGGATGTATGCCGCTTTTTGCACAAGAGGCATACATCCTCAAATTGCAACCCCAAACTGGAGCAGAATACCGCTTTCAAACGAGGATAAAAACCCAGGTCAATAGTTCCAACGGTGAGTTAACTATGTCTACCCAAATGGAACATACACTTTCATCCCGGGTTAAAGCCGTTAGCGATTCAGCCATTACCCTGGTGGAAAAGATTGAAAACATCAAAGGAAATGCCAAGTCAATGGGGGTAGACATCAACTTTGATACCGATAAACCCACGGAGGGCAATCCCACCATAATGGGTCAACTCAGCCAGATGGTCGGTAAATCCATTACCTCACAAATCAAACCAAATGGTGTTTTCATCTCTGGTGAGCCGCTTGGTGCGGGATTGATTGGAGGCTCAAATACAGGTGCCGATTTTCGGTCCATCTCCGGCAACGCCCGCTTCCCCACAGATTCCGTTAAAATTGGAGAATCCTGGACGGTAATTGATACCGTCCTCAATCAGGGAATGCTAACTATTGCGACAATGGTCTGGACGTATAAAGCAATCGAAGATGAGTTGGCAGTTTTGGTTTCAAGCGGACAGGGCACCATTGTGGGCAGCCCCTTGACCGCGCCCGAGGCCAGCCTTAAAGGTACACTGACCACCGAAGGTTTTGTCAAAATGGAATTAAAGACAGGCGTTTCACGAGAAGCAACACACAAAATCAAGGCTCAGATGGAGCTGGAATTTGATGGCACAAGGCAGAATATGACTTCGGAGACAGAGTCGGTGTCGAGGCGGGTGAATTAGGCCAAAAGGCTCAAACATCCCCTCAAACTATCCCGCCAATACGGAATATCCATCCCAATCACCGCCTTAAACTTCCCCTTATCCAAAACACTATAATGAGGCCGCGCCGCCGGGGTTGGGTATTCCGTACTTGGAATTGCTTCCACCTTACACTTCACCCCACTCAGCTCAAAAATAGCCTGGGCAAAATCGTACCAGCTGCATACCCCCTCGTTGCTGTAGTTGAACAGCCCTGAGTGCTGAGCCGCCTTACCGCTTTGGATCAATTCCAGTGTCATCCACGCGATGTCGCGGGCGTAGGTGGGACTGCCAATTTGATCGTTGACGACGCGCAATGCACCGCGTTCTGCACCGTAGCGCAGCATGGTTTTGACAAAATTATGCCCAAAAGAAGAATACACCCAGGAAGTACGAAAAACCAAAGCACCAGGGTGCGTCGCCAAAACCCTCAAATCTCCTTCTAATTTACTTTGTGCATAGATCCCTTGTGGTGTTGTGGCGTCGGTTTCCAGGAGTGGGCGGTTTTCCTGATTGTGATAGACGTAATCGGAAGAATAATGGATCAGTTGAGCGCCTTTGGCCAAGCAAGCCGCCGCCAAACGCTCCGGAGCCTCCGCATTGATTGTATAGGCGAGTTCTTTTTCCTGCTCCGCTTTATCTACGGCAGTGTAAGCAGCACAATTGATACAAAAGTCAAAATCGATGCTGTTGCAAAAAGGAGCTATTGCTGCTGTATCCGAAACATCCAGGGAGGAGCGGTCAATTGGAACCAGTTTCAAGCTTGGGAACTCAGCCGAAAGCGCCTGTAATTCC
>JAAFHQ010000414.1 GCA_013298445.1 Chitinophagales bacterium
CTTTTACCTGGAGTTTATCGCCGTAGCGCAATTGTTCCAGCCCCAGGTAATTCTCCAGCAATTGCACTTCTTTGGCCAGCGGCACCGTGTCCATCCTGGCACGATACACCAGGTAATCGAGCAATTCGGTGAGTTTGAGGATGCTGTCGGCGGTGAGCTCAGATTTGGACAAGGCCAGGCTGTAAATGTTGTTCAGGGAATTGAACAGGAAATGCGGGTGCAATTGCCCTTTGAGCAGTTTGATTTCAGCCTCGGCTTTGGCCTTGATGAGTTCTTCGTTCAGTTTTTGTTTGCGGCGGTAATCCCCAATGATGTGGATGCACACCGCTAAGGCAATAATGGAATAATCCCGGATGATGTTTTTGAGCATTTTGTTGACCGGGACCGGGTAGTACTGATCCGAGCGCAGGTAGTTCACCATTTCCTGCCATTTGATGCGGGTGTAAAAAACCAGCGCTGCGACAACAACGCACCACAAGAGGAACCAAATCCATTTATTCGGCATCAGATAACGAGGCACGACATAAAGCGCTAAAAAGTAAGTGGCTGCCATCAAAATGGGCAAAGGGAGCATGGTGGCTCGCAAAAACTGCCGCCATTCATTGGGATAAAGGTGAGCCAAATTGGCAAAGTATTCGGATACCACATACAGCACCCAAAAGAGCACATGGGTGAGGAGCAAGGAATAATCCATCCCTTGCTGTCTTGGCCGAGTTATTGGTATTGTTTCGATGGCGCTGGTTTTTAAATGGCCAGAATACAGGACAAAATTGGGACAACGCGCCGTAGAGACGCACGGCCGTGCGTCTCTACAATCCGGCATCATCCATTATTTTTGGGTTGCCCAATTTTGTCCTGCACTCAAAAGATAGCCTTAAAATACGTGGAATTAATTGGATTTTTTGCTTCGAAGTAGAGCAAAACTCCATCCCGGTAGAGCAACGACTGGTTTTTAAACCCAAAGCCGACTTTCACCCGAATCTGGTTGTTGCTATCCCCAATCCGGGGTTTGGTATACCTTTTGAATTTGACATTGGGAGGGGCCATACATTTGAACTCATCATTACTTCACCAAAACTTGTGATCATGAAAAATCTAAAAAGTTTGTTGTTGTCCGCGTTTGTAATTGTAGGGATGTGTTCTTTTGTAACTACACCTAAACCTGAAGCGACCGCAGAACTACCCGGTGGCGCATTCCTGACCATCGCTGGCAAATTCGGAGGGGACATCGCCAAGAAGGATGTACTCAAAACCAAAGAACTGGTCGTAGACGGTTGTGCAGTAGGCTCCAAGATTTTTACCTACACCATCGACATCAATAAAGGTGGCACCATCAGTACCTTCAAGGAAGAGTCCAATATTTTTTCCAAGGAAATCATCATGAAGATGAAAGAGTTGAACACTGGCGACTCTTTTGAATTTAAAAAGATCAAAGCATATTTACCAAATGGGAAAGACCAGGTGGATGTGCACAGCAAAAAGTTTGTGGTGGTAGCCGACAACGTTTGATTTACGATAAAATGAGTGTATTTCGGAGCTTCCGGGGGTGCTGCTAACCTTGGGAAGCTCCGTTGTGGCGTTGGCCCACACACCCACACTTTCACACCCATTCTAGTCCATATTCCTGAAAATCTTTCCTCCTTTTCTCCAAGCCCCCACAAACAACCAGCCAAACACTACCGCCGCCCCATAAGCCCACCAAGCCGAGTTTGGCGCTCCAATTTTCAAAAACCATTGAGCTAGTACCACCGCCGCCAAGCCCATCAAGGCCATCAACCATTGCCGGGCCGCCAAATACAACAACTTTGCCCCATCCCGAATATCCGGCGTGCGCACTTCCAGTTGGCCTTTATTCGCTTTTTGTAAGGTTTTGCGCAGCTCATCAGGCAGGGCTAGCAGATTGACCAGGGTGCCTTGCAGCAGATTGCGGACAAAACCAAACCAGCCCCCTTGCTGGTCTTTTACCAACTCGGTGGCATAGGGGCGCACTACTTCCAATGGATTGAGCTTGGGATCCAGGGTATTACAAATGCCCAACAACAAGGTCAAAGCCCGATTGAGCAAAATCCAGTCTTTTGGTACTGTTACGGTTCCGGTAATCCCGCTGATGCCAATGTCCTGGATCAGGGCCACCATGCTGTTGTTGAATGGATTGACCTCCATATCTTTAAAATTCAAACCATCCAGTTTGATTTCATTTTTCAGGAAGTTACGCATGGCCTCGATCATCTTTTCAGCCATTTGTTCGGCTTCACGGCCATCCGCCAGGAAGCCCATCAGGCGCACTGCTTCGACGATGCCTTGGGTATCGTTTTTTACGGCGGATTCGATCAGTTTGGGAATCCCTTCCTTGAGGGCGGGGCTGAGTTGCCCGGTGGCACCAAAATCGAGCAACACCAGGGTGCCGTCTTTTTGTACCAAAATATTCCCTGGGTGTGGATCGGCGTGGTAAAAACCGTCTTTCAGCACCATTTTGCTGTAAGCCCGCAACAGGGTACTGGCTAAGGCCCGACGATCCAGTTTCCAGGCGTCGATTTGCTCCAGATTGGAAATTTTCACCCCATCGTGCCAGGTACTGGTCATCACGCGTTTAGCCGAATAAGTGGGGTGGATTTTAGGAATGTCCAAGCCCACTTCGCCTTGTAAATTGACCCGGATTTTTTCCATCGCCGACGCCTCTTTGCCAAAATCCAGTTCCTCCTCAATCATCAACTTGACCTGGGTATACACATAATCCATGCCCTTGATGTTGTAAAACCAGGCACTGACTTGAATCAAACGACGGATGATTTCCAGGTCGATGCGGGCCGTAGCTTCAATGCCCATGTGTTGGACTTTGACCACTACTTCGGTGCCGTCGGGCAATTGAGCACGGTGCGCCTGGCCAATGGAGGCTGCCGCCAGTGGCTCGGCATCAAAGCGGGTGAATAGTTCTTCGGGGTACTTTCCTAGTTCGCTTCGCACGCGCTCGCGTACCTGCTCGTAGGGGCGGGAGGGGATTTTGTCCTGTAGTTCCTCCAGCGGTTTTTGAAAAGTCTCCGGCAAAAAATTGCTCAAGATGGACAACATCTGCCCAATTTTGATGAACAACCCATCGAGCTCCAGAATGGCTCGTTTGACCCGCTCGGCATTGCGGACGTGTAGCTTTTCAATGCGCAGGTCGTAGTAGCGCTGCCCAAACAAACGTTTGCCCAGGAATAAACCCGCGTAACTCAGCATGACTTGTAGGGCAGTGCGGTAAGCTTTGCGGAATCGTTGACTGCCGGTGAGGACTTTTTTGCTAGACATGTGTGATGAGTTGAGGTGTTGAGAAGTTGAGGTGTTGAGAAGGTTGAGGCTGCCGCGGGCGACTTAGACAAGGACATTTTCAAAATCGCTCGCGGCAGCCTCAACCTTCTCAACATCCCTCAACCTTCTCAACCTCCTTCAGACACTTTATTTCAAGGTCCCGTTGCTCTTCCACACCTTCTGAAAAAACGCTACATGATCCGGCAGTGCATTTTGCCAATAATCCCAGGTATGCGCGCCGGGGCGCTCGGTGTATTCGTGTGGGGTTTTGTTGTACAAAAGACGGCGGTGTAATTCCCGGTTAGGGGCGATCAGAAAATCATCTACCCCACAATCGAATTTGATGGGCAGCGCGTTGGTTTTCATTTTATCCGCCATGTTCACCACCGAGTTGTTGTGGTAGAAAGCTGGATTTTCCGCTTTGGAGGGCCAAACGGTGACCTGGCGATCGGCAATGGCCTTGCGGCGCTCAGGAGTGACATCCCAGTGGTCGGTATTGATGTCCAGGGCACCACTCATGCTGCCAACGGCGCAAAAGAGCTGCGGATTGCGGGTGGCTAGGTACAAGGCGCCATGCCCACCCATACTGAGGCCACAAATGACCCGGCCCGTTTTTTCTTTGATGCTGCGGTAAGTGCCATCCACCTTGGCGATGACTTCTTTGGTGATGAAACTTTCGTATTGGCTGGCCGGATTGACCGGGCTATCCAGGTAATAACCACCGATGCCACCTTCGGGCAACACGATGATCAAGTTGTTTTCATCAGCAATACGGTGCAGGAGGCTTTTGTCGGGCGGAGCCATCAACCAATCGCTGAATTTGCCATTGCCTCCGTGCAGCAAATACAAGGTTGGATAAGTAGCCTGGCCACTTTGGTAACCTCTGGGGGTGACTACGGCGATTTTGACTTTGCGCTGCAAAAAACTGCTGGTGATTTCAACGGTATCGACCTTGGCGGCATGAATGGCCATACTAAGGCTGATGCAGCAAATGGAAAGCAGAAGTTGTTTGAACATAGTAGGTAAGCAGATTTGATGTTTGTTAAAGGTAGTTTTTAAAGCTGAACTTCTGGCTTCTGGCGCCCTTTTTCTCCTACGATTACCTGCACCGCCAGCATACTCAAAATTACCAGGCCACCTAAAATGGTCCACATACCCGGTTTCTCCCCATACCCAATAAAAACCCAAACGGGATTCAATATCGGCTCCACCATGGCCAGCAATACACTCTCGATAGCCAGGGTGCGTTTGAGCCCGTAGTTGAACAGCATGTAACCAATCCCAATTTGAATGACTCCCAGGATGAAAAATAAAGTCCAATGCTCCAAAGTGGGTGTGGCTGATTTTAAATACCAGGGCAAACAGATCAGGGCAATAAAAATATTACCCCAAAAAATACCTGCATCGTAATGCTCAATTCGGTTGAAGCGCTGGGTGATCATCATGGCTGCCAGCAAGACGCCAGACAAAAGTGCAATGAAATTGCCTTTTACATTTCCCCCACCCAAATCTTCCGCAAAAAAGAGCAACATCCCCACAAAACAGACTACCACTGTAATGATGTTCAGCCGGGTCAGTTTGAACTTGAATAAGATGGGTTCCAGTAAAAACACATAGATCGGCGCGGTATATTGCAACAAAACGGCATTGGCCGCAGTGGTGGTTTTGGTCGCGACCACAAAACAAATCGCCAAGCCGGCGTATTGCAAACCAACCGCACCAATGATCGGAGTCAAGGTCAGGGCACGCTTCCGGAAGAAGACCAAAAAGGTCAGCGCAGCAAAAATCGAGCGGTAAAACAGGATGGTGTACGGATCGTAAGGCAGCAATTTGATGCACAAACCGCCGGTGCTCCAGACGGTGGCCCCGATGAGTACGGCAAGGATGCCGAGGGTGTGTTGGTTTTTCATGATGGTTGGAAAGTTGGAGGGTTTTAAATTAATGGTCACTGAGCGTAGCCGAAGTGCCATTAATTTAAAACCCTTCAACTTCATTATTTCTTGTACAATTCCATCCCCGCCTTCTCATACTTATCACCTGCCTTCCACTGTGGCCGCTGTGCATTGTCTGCGATGAGGCGCGCCAGATTGGAAAAAGATTGACAATACTTGAGGAAATAAGGCAAGTCCACCGATTCGGCATGGTCGGCCACCTGGTGGTAATATTTGGCGATGACGTCGTCAAACTTGGTGATACCCGGACTGAAATCCAGTGCAGGCACCCCCTTGACTGCAAAAGACACGTTGTCAGAGCGGTCGAAGAGATTTTGTTCAGGAGCAGGCTCCGGAAAAACCTTCAAGCCCACACTATTGGCTGCTTGCTCAATGAGGGCATCCGTACCCGTGCGGCTCCAACCAATGATCGAGATGTGCTCGGTGCTGTTGTAG
>JAAFHQ010000422.1 GCA_013298445.1 Chitinophagales bacterium
TACTCCTGGGCTATTGGTGCCACGGCCCCAGTTGGCCCGGCTGCCACCATTGCCCTGGTAGTCGTAACCGCGCAGGAAGTTGGGATTTTTCGTTTTGTCGTCAAGGTTGGTGAAGCGGGGGATGAACAAACCCGTTGGACGGCGACCTTTGTAATATTCGTCTTCCAGCCCTTCATAGACACCCATTGCTCCAGTGCGGTAGTGGTGATCCATGAGGTTGTGACCGAGCTCGCCACTGTCGTTGCCCATACCATTGGGAAAACGGGTCGAGGTGGAGTTCAACAAGATTTGAGTTGTAGCCAAGGTAGATGCACAGCAAAAAACAACTTTGGCATAAAACTCAATCATTTCTTTGCTCTCATGATCCACGACCCGGACGCCAGTGGCTTTTTGGGTCTTTTCGTCGTAAATGATCGAATGTACCACCGAATTGGGCCGAATGGCAAAGTTACCAGTAAGGTTTGCCGCAGGAAGCGTGGCCGAATTGCTGCTAAAATAGGCACCAAAAGGGCAACCACGAGAACAGCGGTTGCGGTTTTGGCATTTGCCCCGCCCGAGTTCCAGGTGCCAGGGTTGCGGCTCGGTGAGGTGGGCGACGCGCCCAATGGTGATGTTCCGGCCCCGGAATTTCTTTTCTACTTCCTTTTTAAAATGTTGTTCCAGGCAGTTCAACTCCATGGGCGGCAGGAAGTAGCCATCAGGGAGGTGATCAAGGCCCAGTTTTTCACCGCTGATGCCTACAAATTTTTCTACATAGGTGTACCAGGGCGCGATGTCTTTGTAGCGAATTGGCCAATCGACGGCGATGCCTTCTTTGGCGTTGGCTTCAAAATCGAGGTCACTCCAACGGTAGCAATGTTTGCCCCAGGTGAGTGAACGCCCGCCTACGTGGTTGCCTCTGATCCAGTCGAAACGTTCTTTTTCAATGTAGGGATCTTCGCTATCCTGGGTAAAAAAGTGTTTGGTGGATTCGCCAACAAAACCGCTGCGGATTTGGATGTGGTATTTTTCGCGGTCTTCGGCACTGAGCGCTCCCCGGTTTTCGAACTCCCAGGCTTCCATGTTCATGGTGGGGTAGTCTTCGAGGTGATTGACCATGCGGCCTTTTTCGAGCACCAGGGTTTTTAGTCCTTTTTCACAGAGTTCTTTAGCGGCCCAGCCGCCGCTCATGCCTGAGCCGATGACAATGGCATCGTAAGTGTTGCTTTTGTTGAGTTTGGTGTTGAGATTGGCCATTCGATTTCGGATTTGCGATTTCGGATTTCGGTGGGGCTTACTTCTGGTTTTTTTCGTTGCTCAAGATAGTTTTTCATTCCAATTGAAACAACAAAAATTCAACACCGTAAAGTGCCAGAAGCAATGCTACTCCGAAATCCGAAATCCCCAATCCGAAATTATTTCCCAGGAGGACGCCCAGGCCGCTTGGGCATCACCAGACTATCCGCCGGGTATTGCGCCTTGATGGAATCCATATTGGTTCTGGCCCAGTCGATCAGAGCAGTTTTTTCCTCTTCAGTCAACTTGGCTTCCGGGTGCCGACCCAACCAGGTGTAGGAGGGCAAGGGCATTTCGCCTTCTTCCATCACTTCCATAACCTCTTCAAATTTGTGGTTTTGAATGGCAATTCTCATGGAAGTGAAATTCGAAAAATTCAGGTGCCGTTTGCCGTCTTTGACGTGGTTGGCCAACATCCAGGCAACGGGTTGAACATTCGCGTACCAAGGGTATTCGGTTTTATTGCTGTGGCAATCGTTACAGGCCTTGTCTAAAATGCCCTGGATGTAATAAGGCCCTGGGTATTTTTTATGCACATCGTAGGTAAGGTCATTCGAAGTATTGCGCTCGGGGCGAATGAACTGAATGATCACGAGGATAGCTCCCAAAACAAGCAAAATTTTTTTAAGCATGGTGTTTGTATTTGAATTTTGAACAAAAAAGATAGGTTCAAAATGGGCTTATTCCTCCCAAAATAAGGCTTCTCCTAAAATTTTCAGCATTTTTTTGCCCCAACACTTGATTTATCTAAAAAGTGTTCTAAATTTGTAGTGTACTAGTAAACTAACACACTGTTACAATGATTCAACTCCAAAACCTTCACTTTCGTTACCACCCCAAACGCCCCTTGTTCGAGGGCTTGCACATCCAGATCGACAAGCCTGGAATTGTTGGCTTACTTGGCTCCAATGGGGCGGGCAAAACGACCTTGCTGCACCTGCTGGCGGGTTTGCGCTTCCCCTGGACGGGGAGCTGTACTGTATTAGGCTCCGAACCCCGCAAACGACAACTTTCCTGGCAACAACAAGTCCTGTTTGTACCTGAAACCATTGAAATGCCTGCGCGTAGCCTCCAACGCTGGTTGGCCGAACTAGCGCCTTTTTACCCTCGTTTTGACCAACGGCTTTTTGAGGCCATCATCAAAGAATTTGAACTGGAAGTGAGTGGCAAACTCAGCGAATTGTCTTTTGGGCAACAGAAAAAGGTGATGCTGGCTTTTGCCCTGGCGACCCAGGTCAAGGTGCTGCTACTGGACGAGCCGAGCAATGGTTTGGACATTTTTTCCAAATCCCAATTGCGCCGCATCTGGACCCGCCACCTGCCTGAGGATACCCTGGTGGTCATTTCGACCCATCAGGTGCGGGAATTGGGGGCACAGTTTGATCAGGTTATGGTGATTGACCAGGGCAAATTGTTGTTCCACCAAAGTACGGAAGTGCTCAATGCCCGCTTTTGCATCCAAAGAAGTACTGAAGAGCCGGGCAAAGATGCAGTGTATTACGAACCTATTCCGGGCGGATACCTGGCCTTGTACCTAGCCGAACCGGGAGATCCCGAAACGGAAATAGACTTGGAAATATTGATGAAAGCGATCGTGGAAAAGCCGGAAATATTGGTTCACCTTCAAAATGAAAAAGTGTATGTACAGCAATAGTTTAAACAGGATGGCCTTGCTCTGGCAGATTGAATGGCGCAGGCGCTGGAAACTCTTGGCGGGCTTTATCGCGATCAGCATGAGTGTATTACTGGTAACAGCCATTATTCCCGCACAAAACATGGAGCTTTCACCTTCTTTTTTACCCCTTCACTTAATCATTGATCTGCTTTTGCTCTTTATCATTCAAATGGCTACTCTTTCTCCCGAATGGGGCAACCCATTTCAGAGTATCCAACTCATTCAGGTACCTGCCACTATCTTTGAAAAATACTTGATCCGAATTAGTTTTCCACTGATTGTTGCCCCCGGTTTGTATTTATTGAGCTTTTTATTGATAAAACCTCTTTGTTTGTTGATTTGCTTTCAGGTAACTGATTTTGTGATCCATCCTTTTTATGGCTTTGAAGTGTGGGGATTGTTTGTCTTTACTTGTTCAACATTATCGATAATGGCGATAATGGCATTGCCTGGCGTTTTTTACTTCAAAAAAGGCCATTTGCTCAAATCAATCCTGCTGTACCTCAGCGTCTTTACTTTTATAGGAATTTTTGCAGCACTGTTCAATCTACCACTTTACACCAGCATGAATATCGAAGAAAATGTGGTAAGCAAAATGCTTGCAGCCCAAATCCAAGGTGTCCGTTTGGTCTATATAACGCATAAACTACTCATTAGCGTAATTTGGCTTGGTTTGATTATCCCTTTATTCTTGTATACTAGTTATGTCCTTTTCAAACAACGCGAAGTATGAACTGGAACGAACACAAGGCCATTTATCTCCAAATTGCTGACCACATCATCGAAGACATTCTCATCGAAAAACTTAAAAGTGGTGATCGGGTGGCATCTGTAAGAGAATTAGCGGCCCAAATTCAGGTCAATCCCAATACCGTTGTTCGATCATATGGCATGCTTGAACAAGCAGCAATCTTGCACAACCAGCGCGGTTTGGGGTTTTACATTGCAGAAGGAGCGATTGAAAAAGCGCGGGTACTCAAACGTACTGAGTTTTTGGAGCAAACCCTTCCAGAAGTCTTTAAGACGATGCAACTTTTGCAAATTCCTGTAAATGAATTAATTGCATTACATCATCAATTTCAAAACATCAGCCAATGAAACGCCCTATTCGGAATAGTCAATTCTTATTTTATGGTAGCATTTTTGCTGTCTTTGCCTTTATGCTGGCCATAAACCTCGTTTTTACGGAAACCAAAACAAATTATGTACCACACCCCGCTGAAGACATCCAGCAGTTGAAATTAGTTCATAAAACTTTGGTAAAACACAAGGTAGTCCCTTCATTCAGTAACATTAGGATCGCCGCTCAATTCCTCGATACCATCATTTTTGAACCAGCCAGCCAGCCTCATGTGGAGATCAAGGGGGATCAAAGCCTGGTAAATAACCTGATTTTTTACCCTAACCCGGCTAACAATGAGCTAGTCATAGAACGAACATTGGCATTTTGGGTAGATAGCTTGCGAAATCGAGCTCATTATGATTTCAATTTCACAGGAGTACTTGAGAAAGGTGGTTTGAGCATGAAAATCTACTATACAGAACTAAAAAACATCTCCATCTACGGCGAAGCAAAGCTCATCGTGCAAAAAGGTACGTTGCGCGGTTCGAATGTCCAAATTGATGCTTGTGCGGAAGAAGCCCGATTCAATGTGGATGCCAAAAATTTAACGCTTGACCTATCTAAACCTCAATTTTGGGTAGACAGTCTTGGTCGAACCATAGATCCTCCTACCACAGCTAGAAAGGGTTTTCAAACCGTCACTGGAAAAGCTGACCTGGTTCAGTTTACTCCACCATACGGAAGCAGTTGGGTGGATTTGAGCAAATTGCAGAGTAGGCATGTTCATTGTGTGCTGCGGGCCGGCGGCGGAAGCAGAAAAATAATTGCAGCGCCAAGTCAGTTGTTGAGTTATTTTGGTTCCAGGCCGCTACCTCTGCCAGAAGTAGAAGTGATTTGTAAGAGCAAGGCCAAAGTCAGTTATGCTTATGAAGACGCTCAGACAAGGCGCACGATCCGGATGAAATAACCCTTTTTGATGTTTTTTTAATGGAACCTTGCCCAACCCCACATCGTTCTATCACCCGACTTTTACTTGTTTGTTAAACCAATTCTATGCTCATCTGCCTCGATACCGATTACCGCGACCCCCGAGCCCAGTGCGCCTACGCCCTCTTCGACTCCTGGGCAGCAGCCGAACCTGTACAAGTCAATTGTGTGCAGGTCGAGCAGGTTGCCCCGTACGAACCGGGTGCCTTTTACAAGCGCGAATTGCCGGGTTTGTTAAAAGCGCTGGCCAGCATTGAACTCCCGCTCGAAGCCATCATCATCGACGCCTACGTATGGCTGGATGAAGGCCGCGGTGGGCTGGGTTGGCATTTGTACGAAGCCCTGGAACGAAAAATCCCGGTGGTTGGGGTGGCTAAAACGCGGTTTCGACCTGCGGAGAAAGTAGCCATTCCGGTGCTGCGGGGCGAAAGTCAAAATCCACTGTGGGTAACGGCGATTGGTATTGAGGTGGGTTTTGCGGCGGAGAAGGTGCAGGAGATGGCGGGGGAATTTCGGGTGCCGGGGTTGTTGAAGTTGGTGGATGGGCGGTGTCGGGAGTGGGGGAATGACGAATGATTCGAGTGACGAGTGACGAATTG